>JAIERT010000070.1 GCA_019746735.1 Burkholderiaceae bacterium
CCACCCACTGCTCCACGGCGAAGCGGATGCGCGCGCGGGTCTTCTCGTCGGCCTGCACGGCCTCGGCCAGCTGCATCAGGAAGCGGGCGTTGAGCAGGTAGGTCGAGGCGGCCATGGCCGCGTAGGGGTTTTCGGCCCAGGCCGGGGCGGCGAAGCGGCGGTCGCTGCTGGCTATGGGGCCGGCGCCTTGCATGAGGGCCGTCATGTCCTGCAGGTACTGCTGTTGCAGGGCCTGCAGCTTGTCGGGCGGGACCGAGACCATGAGCTCGGGCAGGGCCGACAGGCCGGGCATGTTGGCGGCAGGCAGGGTCTGGTAGGGCTGCCAGGCCTGACTCCAGGCTTGCTGGAACTGCTGCGCCGCCTGGGTCCAAAATTCGCGGGTATCCTGTGTCACACCGGGTCCTCGTGCTGGAATTTGCGTCCAGTATCTCAGGCCTGCACTCCAACAGGCTGACATTTGTCAATTAACCCATGTTTCTGATACTGATAGCCATCGGCTGGATCTACGTCGCGCTCATGATGGCCGTGGCCGAGGCCACGAGCACCGTGGGCAGTGTGCTGGGTGCGGTCATCACCTTTGTGCTCTACGGCGTGGGGCCCGTGCTGCTGCTGCTCTACATCCTGGGTACGCCGGCGCGCAAGAAGCTGCGCAAACAGCGCGAGGCCGAGGAGCTGGCGGCCTGGCAGGCGGCCCAGCCGCCTTCAGACGCGCCAGATGCAGGCGGCCAGCCGGCCGCTGACGCGGTCACGCCGGTGCGAAAAGAACCGTGACGTTTGCGTGACGGTGCACCAGGATGGTGTGCCGTCGTTGCCGTAGATCTGGGTGATGCCCAGGCGGGTCAGGCGCTGGCGCGCCAGCGCCTGCAGATCGGCCAGCCACTTGCCCGGGGTCGCCAGGGGCGTGAAGCAGAGCGCGGCCCGCGCGTCCTGTGCCTCGAAGGCCGCCCGGACCTCGTCCCCGACCTCGAAGGCCTGTGGCCCGATGCAGGGCCCGAGCCAGACCATGAGCTCGCGCGCCGGCCGGCCCAGCGCCGCGTGCAGCGATTCCAGCACGCCCACCCCACCCTGTCCGGCCAGGCCGCGCCAGCCCGCATGGGCGGCGGCCACGACGCTGCCCTGCGCATCCGTCATGAGCAGCGGCAGGCAGTCGGCCACCATGATGGTACAAGCCACGCCGCGCTCGCGCGTGAGGCAGGCGTCGGCCTCGGTGCCGTGCAGCGTGTGCGCGTCCAGCGTGACGACGCCGTGGCCGTGGACCTGCTTGAGAAAGACCGGATGGGCGCCCAGCGCCTGGGCCAGCACGGCGCGGTTGGCGCCGACGGCCAGCGCATCGTCGCCCACGTGGTCGCCCAGATTGAGGCTGTCATAGGGCATGCCCGATCGGCCGCCCGCGCGCGTGGTGCAGACCGCGCGCACCGTGGCGGGTGCGGGCCATTGCGGGGTGATCCAGTCGGGGTGCACGGGAGGCTCAGGGCTCGTTGTCGGGGCAGTTCGAGGGCTGGGCCTGCTGGAAGGCCGGATGGCGCATGCAGGCATCGAAGGCGGCCAGGGTCAGCGGCAGACCGTCGAGGTTCGTCTCGAAGCGCCGGGCGTTGAAGATCTGCGGCACCAGGCAGCAGTCGGCCAGCGTGGGCGTGTCGCCCCAGCAGTAGACCGAGGGTGACAGACCCGCGGCCTGGCGCTGCGCGGCCAGCTGGACCAGCTGGCGCTCGAAGCCTTCCAGGCCTTCGCGCACCCAGTGGCGATACCAGGTGTTCTTGGCATCCTCGCTGACCTTCATCTCGCGCACCAGGTACTTGAGCACGCGCAGGTTGTTGAGCGGGTGGATCTCGCAGGCGATGGACTGCGCCAGGGCACGCACGCGCGCACGGCCCAGGGCGTCGGCGGGCAGCAGGGGCGGGGCGGGATGGGTCTCGTCCAGGTACTCGATGATGGCCATGGACTGCGTGAGGCGCGTGCCATCGTCTTCCTCGAGCAGGGGCACGAGGCGGTCCGGCGAGATGTCGGCATAGGCCGGCTGCTTCTGGTCGCCGCGCGCCAGGTGCACGGACAGGTACGCATAGTCCAGGCCCTTGAGCGCCAGCGCGATGCGCACGCGGAAGGAGGCGGACGAGCGGAAGTAGTTGTAGAGCTTCATGCCGCGAGGATACCCCGGCGCCGCGGCCTGGGAGAGAATGCGGGCATCGCCACCCTGTACGAGGAGCCCCGCCCATGATTCTGGAAATCGCCGACATCCGCATCCACGCCGACCAGCAGACCGCCTTCGACGAAGCCATCCAGCGCGGCCTGGACAAGGTGATCAGCAAGGCCCGCGGTTACCGAGGCTTCAAGGTCAACAAGGGCGTGGAACACCCCGAGCGCTATGTGCTGATGATCTTCTGGGACACACTGGAGGACCACACGGTGCACTTCCGCCAGTCGCCGGCCTTTGCCGAATGGCGCGCCATCGTCGGGCCGTTCTTTGCCAGCCCGCCCCAGGTGGAGCATTTCACCCTGCTGGCGAAGTCGGGCTAGGGCCTGCTCACACTAACTTCTCAAGTGCGAACATGGTGAAAACGGCGCCATTCTAGGCGCGCGACGACGCCCAGGCTGGCGCCTGGGCTAGGAGTGGAACGACGAGTGGCGTCGTTTTCACCACGTTCCCTACGGGTTGCGGCCAAAAAAGCCATGCGGGGTGTTGCGCGGACTTGCCGGGGGCTACCCCGGCGGCGTCCACGCGCCTACCGCATGACTTTTTTGATCCGCAACGCATCTTGAGAAGTTAGTGTGAACAGGCCCTAAGGCTCAGTCCTTTGCCTCGTGGCCGGCCACGAGCTTGCCGAGCAGGCGCACGAACTGCTCGCGCTCGCTGGCGTTGAGCGGCTCCAGGATGCGGGTCTGGACCTTGGCCACGGCGCGCTTCATGCGCAGCGCGGTCTCCGCCCCCTCGGGCGTGACCCAGAGCAGCTTGCGGCGGCGGTCCTCGGGATCGGATTCGCGTCGCACCCAGCCCTTGGCCTCGAGCCGGCCGATGACCGAGCCCGAGGTGGCCGGGTCGAAGGCCACGCGCGCGGCCAGGGTGACCTGGTCCGTGCCCGGGGCATCCATCAGAGCATGCAAGATGGAAAACTGCACCGGTGTCATGTCGAAATCGGTCGTCTCCTCCATGAAGGCGGCAACCGAAAACTGATGGGCACGCCGGATCAGATGACCGGGCGCGGCCTGGAAGTGAAAGCTCTTGCTCATGGCGTTAAGGTGTGGCACCGCAGTCTAGTGCCTCACTCCCCCGGGTAAACCCGGAGGGGCAGCCGACCTATCGGTATGCACACTTATTAAAAGCCCCTCCTTGCACGGGCGCCAGCCCTCTATCCGCCGGCCTGAACGCCAGACCTTGCCATGAATGCACCCCATCCCGCCGCGGCCGCACGCCAGACGCTGTACCGCGAGATGTCGCCACTGCACCTCACGCCGCTGTGGGAGGTCCTGCACGCCCTGGTGCCGCCGCAACCGGCCTCGCCCTGCGTACCGGCGCTCTGGAAGTACCGCGACGTGCGCCCCTTCCTGATGCGCGCCGGCGAACTGATCACGGCCGAGGAGGCGGTGCGGCGCGTGCTGATCCTGGAGAACCCGGCGCTGCGCGGCCAGTCGGCCATCACGCAGTCGCTCTATGCCGGGCTGCAGCTCATCCTGCCCGGCGAAGTCGCGCCCGCCCATCGCCACACGCAGAGCGCGCTGCGCTTCATCGTCGAGGGCACGGGGGCCTACACCGCGGTGGACGGCGAGCGCACGACCATGCATCCGGGGGATTTCATCATCACGCCCAGCTGGACCTGGCACGACCATGGCAACGAGGTGGACCAGCCCGTGGTCTGGCTCGACGGCCTGGACATCCCCATGCTGCGCTTCTTCGACGCCGGCTTTGCCGAGAACAGCCCCGACAAGTCGCAGCGCGTCACACGCCCCGAAGGCGCCAGCCAGGCGCGCTACGGCCACACCATGGCACCGGTGCGCGGCGACGCGCCCTACGGCGCCACCTCGCCGATCTTCAGCTACCCCTACGCCCGCAGCCGCGAGGCCCTGCACCAGCTCGAGCGCACGACGCCCCTGGACGCCTGGGACGGCTGGAAGCTGCGCTACGTGAACCCGCTCACGGGCGGCGCACCCATGCCCACGATGCAGCCCTTTCTGCAGCGCCTGCCGGCCGGCTTCGAGGGCCGGCCCTGGCGCCAGACCGACGGCGCGGTCTACAGCGTGGCCGAGGGTGCGGGGACTGCGTACATCGACAGCCCGCAAGGCCCGCTACGATTCGACTTTGAAGCCCGCGACCATTTCGTCGTGCCCTCCTGGCAGACGCTGCGCCTGCAGTCCGACGGTGGTTGTGTGCTCTTCAGTTTTACCGACCGCCCGGTGCAACAGGCCCTGGGCATCCACCGCGAAGAAAGGCTCGCATGAGTTTCGTCATTCCCGCCCCGACCCCCGTCTCCGTGCCCGTGGTCGGCAGCCAGGACCGTTTTCCCGTCGGCCGCATCTACTGCGTGGGCCGCAACTATGTGGCGCACGCGCAGGAGATGGGCTTCACCGGCCGCGAGCCGCCCTTTTTCTTCATCAAGCCGGCCGACAACTGCCTGGTCATTGAGCCGAGCCAGACCGGTACCCTGCACTACCCGAGCCTGACCAAGGACTTCCACCACGAGATCGAACTCGTGGCCTGCATCGGCAAGGGCGGCAAAAACATCAAGGCGGCGGATGCCAAGAAGCACATCTGGGGCTATGCCGTGGGCCTGGACATGACGCGCCGCGACCTGCAGGGTGAGCAGAAGAAGCTGGGCCGCCCCTGGTGCATCGGCAAGACCTTCGACGAGGCCTGCCCCATCGGCGCCATCACACCCGCGGCCCAGGCCGGCGACGTCGACAACGCTGAAATCTGGCTGCAGGTCAATGGCCAGGACCGCCAGCGCAGCGATGTGAGCAAGCTGATCTGGAACATCGGCGAGATCATCGAGCACCTCACGACCGCGTGGGAGCTCAAGCCCGGCGACCTGATCTACACCGGCACGCCCGAAGGCGTGGCGGCCGTGGTGCCCGGCGATGTGATGCGCGGCGCTGTGGCCGGGCTCACGCCCATCGAGCTCAAGGTGGTCTGAACCGCAGCGTCGTCGGACAAGGTCACAAGCCGCACCCCTACAATCGCGGCCCATGATGCATACGTTGTTGGGAAAGCTGGCCGGGCTCTGCGCCATCCTGGCCGGGGTGCTGCTGACCGGAATCACACTGATGACCTGTCTCAGCGTGCTGGGGCGCAACACCACCGGCACCACCCTGGTCGGTGACTTCGAGCTCACGGGCGTAGCGGCCGGCGCGGCCATCGCCCTCTTCCTGCCCTGGTGCCAGCACCGCCGCGGCAACATCATCGTGGACTTCTTCACCAGCCGCGCGAGCGCCCCCACCAACGCCGCGCTCGATCGCCTCGGTGCCCTGCTGCTGGCGGCGGCCATGGGCCTGCTGGCCTGGCGCACCGTGCTGGGCGGCCTGAGCGCCTGGCGCACGCAGTCGGCCACCATGATGCTGGGCTTCCCCGAGTGGATCGTCTACTGCTTCATGGTGCCGCCCCTGGTGCTGACGGCGCTGATCGCGCTGTGGCAGGCCGCGGCCGGCTTCGAGCAAGAGGCCCAGGCATGAGCCCGCTGCTGCTGACCGTGATGATCTTCGGCATCATGCTGGTGCTGATGGCGGTGCGCATCCCGATCGCGATCGCCATGTTCGTGGCGGGCTGCACGGGCTATCTGGCCCAGGCCGGCTGGCTGCCGCTGTCCAACTTCCTCAACACCCAGGCCTTTGCACGCTTTGCGAGCTACGACCTCTCGGTGATTCCTCTCTTCATCCTCATGGGTCACTTCGCGACCCAGGGCGGCATCTCCAAAGCCCTGTTCGCCTTCGCCAGTGCGCTGATGGCTGGCGTGCGCGGCGGCCTGGCCATGGCCTCGGTCATGGCCAGCACGGCCTTCGGCGCGATCTGCGGTTCTTCCGTGGCCACGGCGGCCACCATCACCTCGGTCGCCCTGCCCGAGATGAAGCGCCACGGCTATTCGGGTCGCCTCGCCACAGGCACACTGGCGGCCGGCGGCACGCTGGGCATCCTGGTGCCACCATCCGTCCCGCTGGTGATCTACGCCATCCTGACCGAGCAGAACATCGCCAAGCTCTTCGCGGCGGCCATGGTGCCGGGCATCATCGCCATGCTGGGCTATATGGCGGCCATCGCGCTCTACGTGCGCTTCGTCCCCGGCCACGCGCCCGAGCACGACGAAGTGACCGAGCGCGTGAACCGCCAGTCGCTGCTGGGCGTGCTGCCGATCGCGCTGATCTTCCTGCTGGTCTTCGGCGGCATCTACGGCGGCCTTTTCACACCCACCGAGGGCGCGGCCGTGGGCGCGGCGGCCACCTTCGTGGCCGCGCTGCTCAAGCGCGAACTCGGCTGGGCCAAGATCAAGCACTGCTTCCTGGCCACGGCCGAGAGCTCGGCCATGATCTTCATGATCTTCCTGGGCGCCGACCTCATGAATGCGGCCCTGGCCCTCACGCAGGTCCCGGCACAGCTGGCCACCCTCGTGGGCGGCTGGGGGCTGCCGCCGCTGATGGTGGTCTCGGCCATCCTGCTGCTCTATGTGGTGCTGGGGGCGGTGATGGACGAGCTATCCATGATCCTGCTGACCATCCCGATCTTCTTTCCGCTGGTCATGGGCCTGGACTTCGGCCTGCCCAAGGAGTCGGTGGCCATCTGGTTCGGCATCATGGTGCTCATGACCGTGGGCTTCGGCCTGCTGGCGCCGCCCGTGGGGCTCAACGTCTACGTGGTCAACGGCATGGCCCGGGACGTGCCGATTGCCGAGAGCTACCGCGGCGTGCTGCCCTTCCTGGCCAGCGACGTGCTCCGCACCCTGCTGCTGCTCTTCTTCCCGGCGATTTCACTCTGGCTCGTGCAGTACGTCGGCTAGCGGCACAGCAGCCAGAACGCGCTGGCAGGACGAATTTGAGGGAAAGCCCCAGCCCGACCGACACCGTTTTTCCGCTAAGGTGCCGGCACACCCAACGAGGAGACCCATCATGATCCAGCGCCGTACCCTGCTCAAGACCACTGCTGCTGCCGCAGCCCTGGGCGTGCCCACCCTGGGCCTGGCCCAGCAGAGCGTCACGCTCAAGTTCCACACCTTCATGTCGCCCATGTCGGCCGTCTGGCTGACCATGCACAAGCCCTGGATGGACAAGGTCGAGAAGGAATCCAACGGGCGCATCAAGTTCGAGGCCTACCCGGCCATGCAGCTGGGTGGCACACCCGTGCAGCTCTACGACCAGGCACGCGACGGCGTGGTCGACGTGGTCTGGACCCTGCCGGGCAACACGGCCGGCCGCTTCCCGCGCATCGAGGTCTTCGAGCTGCCCTTCATGCTCAACAACGCCGAGGCCACCTCCAAGGCCTATTGGGAATACGTGCAGACCGTGGCGGTGGACGAGTTCAAGGACACCCACCCCATCGCCCTGCACGTGCACGGCCCGGGCATGTTCCATTCCAAGGCCAAGCAGATCAAGAGCCCGGATGACCTCAAGGGCATGAAGGTGCGCGGCCCGACCCGCCAGGTCACCAAGCTGCTGCAGGCCGTGGGCGCCACGCCCGT
>JAIERT010000092.1 GCA_019746735.1 Burkholderiaceae bacterium
ACGGCACCTGGGTCTATGCGCTGCTTTTCCTGATCGTCTTCGTCGAGACCGGGGTGGTGGTCATGCCTTTCCTGCCCGGCGACTCGCTGCTCTTCGTGGTGGGGGCGATGACCGGCGCCGGGATGATGAGCTACCCGGTCGCGGTGACGGTGCTGCTGGCCGCGGCCATCCTGGGCGACCAGTGCAACTACAGCATCGGGCGCTATTTCGGCCCCAAGGTCTTCCAGTGGGAGGACTCGCGTTTCTTCAACAAGCGGGCCTTCGAGCGCGCCCACAACTTCTACGAGACCTACGGCGGCATCACCATCATCATCGCCCGCTTCATGCCCTTCCTGCGCACCTTCGTGCCCTTCGTGGCGGGCGTGGCCGAGATGAGCCGCGTGAAATTCACGCTCTACAACATCGTCGGCGCCTTCATCTGGGTGCTGGGCACCTGCACCGCGGGCTATTTCCTCGGCAGCCTGCCCTGGGTCAAGGCGAACCTCGACAAGATCATCTGGGGCCTGATCCTGGTGCCCGGCCTGATCGTGATCTTCGGCGCCTGGAAGGCCCGGCGCG
This sequence comes from Burkholderiaceae bacterium, assembly GCA_019746735.1. Lineage (GTDB taxonomy): Bacteria > Pseudomonadota > Gammaproteobacteria > Burkholderiales > Burkholderiaceae_C > Hylemonella. Next base: position 559 of record JAIERT010000092.1, read on the forward strand.
CGGCGCTGCGCCAGGCCGCGGCCGAATAGGCGCGGCCGCCCTGCGGGGTGGATGAATCACCAGCTTGCCGGGGGCGGCCGGCTGCGTGCATCATAGGACCGGGCGCACGCCCGGTGTCCGCTGCGCGGGACCGGCGGCGGCCTCAGGGATGTGTTCCAGCCGGCCATCACGATGCCGGCGCACTGAGTGCAGGAAGGTCAGACATGCCACGCAAGAAAGCTGCAGAGAGCCCGCCCGTTTCGTCCCGCGAGACCGCCAGCATGAAGGCGGTGCCTGAGGCGGATGAGGTGCTGGTGGGCCAGGTTCTCAAGCGCCCCGGCGGTTACTACTGGAGCCTGTCCGACGGCGGGCGCGAGTTCGGTCCCTACGACAGCTTCGAGCAAGCCCAGGCCGACATGGAGGCGGCGGCTGATCTGGATGCGCCCGAGCCCGGCGAAAGCCTGCAGGAGGCCGAAAGCGAGCTGGGCATCTCCGACTGGATCGATCCCGAGACCGGCGAGCCGGCCGAGGGGATGTCGCGTCCGCATCTGGACAGCGATTGAGCGGCCATCCGGCCGCTCACCAGCCGGCGAACAGGCCCCAGGACGAGCGCGTCAGCGCCACCGAGACGATGAAGCCATAGCAGGCCAGGGCGCCGAGGTAGCACAGTGCCCGCAGCTCCTGCTGGCGCGCGTACCTGAAGGCGCAGATGCCCAGCACGATGTACAGCGGCAGCACGGCCAGCTTCATCTGCAGCCAGGGCGTCACGAGAGGATTGAGCCGCAGCTCCCAGAGCAGGCGCAGCGCGGTGATCAGCAACCCGGTGTCGATGATCACGCTCAGGCGGCGCAGCGCCACGTGCTGCGACCAGCGCTGGCGCACCAGCAGGCCCGCGCCGCGCACGGCGAACAGGGCGCCGCTCGAGAGGGCCAGGCCCATGTGCAGGTGGTGCAGGGTGCGGTAGTGGATGACCCAGTCCATGGGGGAGGCTTTCCTGAGGGAGGGAGTCAGACGCTGCGGCTGCGTGCCAGCGGCGGGTTCTTGGCGAAATAGCCCTGGATGCCACGCATCAGCGCGTCGGCCAGCTGCTCCTGGTAGCGGTCGCTGTTGAGCTTGGCCTCTTCCTCGGGGTTGCTGATGAAGGCGGCCTCGACCAGCACGCTGGGGATGTCGGGGGCTTTGAGCACGGCAAAGCCGGCCTGCTCCACCCGTGGCTTGTGCAGCTTGCCCACGCGGCCGATCTCCTGCAGCATGGTGCTGCCGAGCTGCAGGCTGTCCTTGATCTGGGCACTGGTGCTCATGTCCAGCATGGCGCGCGCCACCTGCGCGTCCTTGGCCTGCACGTTGACGCCACCAATCAGGTCGGCCTTGTTTTCCTTGGCCGCCATCCAGCGCGCCGCGCTGCTCGATGCCCCGCCATGGCTCAGCGCGAACACGCTGGCGCCCTGGGGGCGCGGGGTGTAGAAGGCATCGGCGTGGATGCTCACGAAGAGGTCCGCCTGCACCTGGCGCGCCTTCTGCACGCGCACGTGCAGGGGTACGAAGTAGTCGCCGTCGCGCGTGAGGTAGGCGCGCAGGGTGTGGCCGTTGACGCTGCTGGCGTTGATACGGTCGCGCAGGCGGCGCGCCAGGCGCAGCACCACGTCCTTCTCGCGCGTGCCGTTGCGGCCGATGGCGCCCGGGTCCTCGCCACCGTGGCCGGGGTCGAGCGCGATGATGATGAGCCTGTCGGTCTGGCCGCCGCCGCGTCCGGGCAGGGCGGGAGCAGGGGGAGGCGCCTTGTCGGCATGGCGCGCGATCAGATCGCCCAGCGGGTCGATCTCGATGGAGGGTGTCGGTGCCGCGGGGGCGGGCGTCTGCGGCCCCAGACGCTGGGCGATCAGCTGGGCCAGCGGATCGGGCGGGGTGGTGGGGTAGAGGTCGAAGACCAGACGGTGCTGGTAGGGCTCGATGGGCTTGAGCGTGAAGACCTGGGGCTTGATGGGCTGCTTGAGGTCGATCACCAGACGCACCACACCCGGCGCGTACTGCCCCACGCGGATGCCCGCGATGTTCGGGTCTTCGGGCAGCACCTTGGCCACCAGCTCACGCAGCGCGGGGTTGAGCTCGATGCCCTCGATGTCCACGGCCAGGCGCGGCGGCTGGCTGATGAAACTCTGTTTCGCCTTCAGGGCGGTGTCCGATTCGAGCGTGACGCGCGAATAGTCCTCGGCCGGCCAGACGCGCACGGCCACGATGGACGCTCCGCGGGCGATCTGGGCGCCGCCCAGCAGCAGCACCAGGCTGCCGGTCTGCAGCAGTTCACGGCGCTTGATCATGGCTGCAGCTCCTTCAGCCCCTGCAGCAGCGTCGCGCCGGTGGCGGTGCCGGCCTCCAGCGTGGCCAGGCGGCTTTCGTCGGCGCGGGCCTCCAGCGTGAGCGACAGGTCGGCCACGGGCAGCAGGCCGGCGGCCTTCTCGGGCCATTCGGCGAGCTTGAGGCCGGGGCTGGCAAACAGGTCCCGAAAGCCCGCGTCTTCCCACTCGCGCGGGTCGTTGAAGCGGTAGAAATCGAAGTGCCAGATAGCCAGGCCCGGCACTTCGTGAGGCTCGACCACCGCGTAGGTGGGGCTCTTGATGCGGCCGCTCACGCCCAGGGCGCGCAGCAGGTGGCGCACGAAGGTGGTCTTGCCGGCGCCCAGGTTGCCGTGCAGTTCGATGCAGGCATTGCGCAGGGCCGGCTGCCGGGACAGCGCATCGGCCAGGGCCTGCGTGGCGGATTCGTCGCGCAGGACGCGGGTTTCTACAATGGTTGCGTGGCGTTCAGCAGCAGTCAATTCGTTTCCCAAGTACGGGCCTGGGCCCGTCAGCTGGGATTTTCCCAAATCGGCGTGACCGGTGTCGATTTGTCGTCCGCGGAAGAGGGATTGAGGGACTGGTTGTCGCGTGGTTTCCACGGTGAGATGGCCTATATGGCCGCGCACGGCATGAAACGCGCCCGCCCGGCCGAGCTGGTGCCGGGCACCGTGAGCGTGATCACCGCGCGCATGGACTACCTGCCGCAGGTCACGCCCGAGGGCTGGCAGGCCATCGAGTTCGAGCGCCTGCAGCGTCCGCGCGAGGGCGTGGTCTCGCTCTATGCCCGCGGGCGGGACTACCACAAGGTGCTGCGTGCACGCCTGCAGCAGCTGGCGGACCGCATGGCTGCCGAGATCGGCCCTTTCGGGCACCGCGTCTTCACCGACTCGGCCCCTGTGCTCGAAGCCGAGCTGGCGGCGCGCAGCGGCCAGGGCTGGCGCGGCAAGCACACCCTGGTGCTCAACCGCGAGGCCGGCTCCATGTTCTTCCTCGGCGAAATCTATGTGGACATCGCCCTGCCCGTGAGCGAGCCCGTGAGCGGCCATTGCGGCAGTTGCAATGCCTGCATCGAGGTCTGCCCCACCCAGGCCATCCTCGGCCCGGGCCGGCTCGACGCGCGGCGCTGCATCTCCTACCTGACCATCGAACACCCGGGTGCGATACCCGTGGAGCTGCGTCCGCTCATGGGCAACCGCATCTACGGCTGCGACGACTGCCAGCTCATCTGCCCCTGGAACAAGTACGCGCAGCGCAATCCCCTGCCGGACTTCGCGCCGCGTGCAGACCAGGGCGGTGGCGAGCTGCTGGCCCTGCTGGCCTGGAGCGAGGCCGAGTTCCTGCGGCGCATGGAGGGCAGTGCGATCCGGCGCATCGGTCATGCGCGCTGGCAGCGCAACATCGTGGTCGCACTGGGAAATGCCTTGCGTGTTGCAGATGACCCTGCGATAGTGGGGGCACTGCAGCGCCAGCTGGCGCAGGGCAGCGACTTGCTGCGCGAGCACGCGGCCTGGGCCCTGGCGCAGCGGCCTCTCTCCCCCGCCTGAAGGACGGTCCATGAGCATCCAGTACACCTACGTCGCCCCGCATCTGCCCGAGAACAAGATGCGCCTGTACCCCACCAAGGTGATCAACATCATCGGCGGGCCGGGCAGCGACAAGTCGCTCTTCACCGGCGCCATCCTGCTCTACCTGCACCTGCACCACAAGACCGTGGAGCTGATTCCCGACTATGCCAAGTCCCTGGTCTGGCAGAAGGACTACGACGCCCTGCGCAACCAGTACCGCATCGCCCAGCAGCAGTTCCAGATGCTCGGCCTGCTCGACGGCCAGGTGCAGTACCTGGTGACCGAGTCCTCGCTGCCGCAGGTGCTCTACTACAACGAGTTCTACCCTGAGAACATCTGCGACGTGGGCAAGACGCGCAAGCAGATCATCGACTGGTACCGGCAGTTCAACAACGTCAACATCCTGGTCGAGCGGGCCAGCGAGCGCAAGTACATCCACACCGGCCGCTTCCAGGACGAGGAGCAGGCCAAGGAAGTGGACCGCGGCATGCGCGCCCTGCTGCGCCGCGAGGGCCTGCCCTTCACCCCCATCAAGCCCGAGGTCGAGGCCATCCACGGCTTCATGGCCGAGCTGCTCAAGGCCTGATCACCCGCTGAAGTCTTTTGTTACAGGGGGCTGCCCCTGTGCTGCTATGGTGTCGCCTTTTCTACGGAGGTAACGCCACGATGATGGGCCGATCGACTCTTCTTTCCCGCGGGGTGCTGGCGCTGGCCGCAGCCCTGTCCCTGAGTGCCCTGCCCGCGGCCGCGCAGTACAGCGGCTACGGCAGCCAGACCAGCGCCTCGTTCTCGCTGGGCACGGGCGAGCAGTTTGGCCAGGACTACACCGTGATCAGCGGTCGCTATGGACGCTTCTTCGTCGACCAGTTCGAGGCCAGCATCGGCCTGGAGCTCTGGCGCGGTAACAGCCCCAGCATCTACAAGATCATCCCCGAGCTGCGCTATGTGTCGGCCACGGGTCAGACCTTCAAGCCCTATGCGGCGGTCTTCCTCTCGCGCACCATCTACAGCAACGACGTCTCCAGCCACAACAGCTACGGCGTGCGCGGCGGGATGTACTACGTGCTGGACCGCAGCGCCTACATCGGCGCGGGTCTGGTCCACGAGCGCCAGGAGTCCTGCGACCGTGGGGTGATGACGGACTGCAACGAGACACGCCCCGAAGTCACGCTGCACTTCCGCTTCTGACGCCTGGCGGTGCCTGCGGGCGCCGCCCGCTTTACCGCAGAACGCCCAGCGCGAACGACAGGCTGGCCACGCCGAGCAGGGTGGACAGCGTCACCAGCCCGGCCACATAGGCCCCGTCGTAGCCCATGCGCGTGGCCAGCACATAGCAGCTCGACGCCGTGGGCAGGGCCGAGAAGGCCAGCAGGATGGTGGTCTGTACCGCGCTCAGGCCAAAGACCAGCGAGAGGCCCAGTGCCACCAGGGGCAGCAGCAGGTGCTTGATGCTCAGCACGGCCACCGCCAGCGTCTTGGCCTGGCCCAGGCTCGCAAAGCGCAGGCCGGCACCCGCGGCCATCAGGCCCAGGGCGATGGAGGCCGCGCCGATGCGGTTGAGCGTGGGGTCGGCCCAGGCCGGGACCTTGAAGCCCAGCACATTGGCGATCAGGCCCGAGGCCGTGGCGATGATCAGCGGGTTGCGCAGCAGCTCACGCCCCACGCTGCGTTGGGCGTGGCGTGCCATGGGCCAGACCGCGCCCACATTGAACATCGGCACACAGAAGCCGATCAGCACCGCCAGCAGCAGCAGGCCCTGGGCGCCGGCCAGGCGCTCGGCCAGGGCCAGGCCGATGAAGGAGTTGAAGCGGAAGGCGACCTGCGCGCTGGCCGCGTGCAGTCGTGTGTCGATGCGCTTGCCGATCCAGGGCAGTTGAGGCAGGGCATAGGCCAGGCCGATGCCGATCAGGCCCATGCTCACGCCGGCCGCGATCAGGCTGGAAGCACCGGCCAGATCCAGCGTGCTGCGCACGATGCTGTGGAACAGCAGCACGGGGAAGAGGAAGTAGTAGACCAGCACCTCGACCTGGTCCCAGACTGGTCGGTTGAGCGCGGTGTAGCGGCAGACCAGATACCCGCACAGGATCAGGGAGAAATCGGGAAAAAGCAGTTGCGCGTAGTTCACCCGGGGAGAATACCAGTCCCCCGTCGCGTGCCGGGCCCTGCGGGCCTGTCGGCGCCCGATGCTGTTGCCGCGTTGTAACCCCATGCGTATTTCCTTGCTCTCCTCCCTGTTGCTGGCCGCTGCGCTGGCGGCCTTGCCGGCGCGTGCCGTGGTGCTCGAAGGCCAGCGCTTCGACGAGCGCGTGCGTCTGGCTCAGCACGAGCTGCAGCTCAACGGTCTGGGCGTGCGCGCGGCCTGGATTTTCAAGGCCTTCGTCGCGGCGCTTTACGTGCCCGAGAAAACGCGCGAGGCGCAGCAGATCCTCGACCGGGACGCACCGCGCCGCCTGCAGCTGCGCATGCTCATGGACGTGGGTCCGGGCGAGATCAAGAAGGCCCTGGTGCGCGGCATGCAGAAGAACGCCAGCGAGGCCGAGTGGGCCGCCCTGCAGGTGCGGGCCGAGGCCTTCTCGCGCACCATCGACAGCATCGGCACCGCGCGCGAGGGCGACACCATCAACCTCGACTACCTGCCGGGGCAGGGGCTGATGCTGGCCGTCAACGAGGTGCCGCGTGGCCCGGTCATTGCCGGCGCGGATTTCTACCAGGCCCTGCTGGGCATCTTTGTCGGTCCCCACCCCGTGGATACCCGACTTAAAAGGGGATTGCTGGGGCAATAGAATCGGTCTCACTGTTAACTCTCAGGAGATCGTGACCATGCAGCGACGTGCCCTTTTCGCCCTCAGCCTGCTGGCTGCCGCCGGTACCGCCTTCGCCCAAGGCTATCCCAACAAGCCCATCAAGCTCCAGGTGCCATTCGCACCGGGCGGCACCACCGACATCATCGCGCGCGTCATCTCCGAGCCCCTGGGCAAGGCCCTGGGCCAGCCTGTGGTGGTGGAGAACAAGGCCGGTGGCGGTGGCGTCGTTGGCGCCAACGAGACGGCCAAGTCCACGCCCGACGGCTACACCCTGGGCATGGCCACGGTCTCGACCACGGCCGCCAACCCGGCGATCAACCCCAAGATCCCCTACAACGCGCAGACCGACTTCACGGCCATCATCAACATCGCGGCCACGCCCAACGTGATCGCCGTGCACCCGAGCTTCCCGGCCA
>JAIERT010000163.1 GCA_019746735.1 Burkholderiaceae bacterium
GCTGGGCATCCAGTCGCACAAGATGATCGGCATACGCTAGTCACCGAAAGATATTGATGTACGAGATCAGCCAGCGTTTCTTCTTTGACGCCGCCCACACCCTGCGCCGCGAGATCGAGGCCGAGGGCAGCAAGCGCGTGCACGGCCACACCTATTACGCCGAGGTGGCGGTGCGTGGCGAGCCCAAGGGCGAGACCGGCATGGTGCTGGACCTGGGCCATGTGCGGCGCGAGGTCAACGCGCTGCGCGAGAAGCTGGACCACCATTTCCTCGATGAGGTGCCCGGCCTGGGCATCCCCACACTGGAAAACCTCTGCGCTTTCATCTGGCAGGAGCTCAAGCCCAAGATTCCGGGGCTGGCGGCTGTGATGGTCGAGCGGCAGGCGATCGGGGACAAGTGCATCTATCGGCCGTAAGCAATGTGAGCATGGTCGCGATCACAGTAGAGCGTTCAAGATAAACACGCCAAAAGAGCCGTTGCCGGTGTTCCTTTGAAATATGAAGGGTGAGACACATGGCAAACAACAACCGCATCGAAGCCACCTTACCCGGCGAGGGCGGCACGCCTGTGCGCACCGAATTCCTTGCGGATGGTGTGCGTCGGCATACATTGGCCGATGGGCGAATCTTTGAAGAGGATGGGCCAAAGTTCCGCCTTGAGTACCAGTCGGTTTTTCCTGGCGAAACGTACTCGCGAGATATTGCAATTTTCGGGCTAGCCGAACCCAAGCATCTGTTCGAAGCTTGGTGCTACGTATACAACGCGCTCCGTACTTATGCCTTTTCCAAAGTGGTGAGCTTGGAGGAAGTTGCGACAGGCAAATGCTACTCAGGCGAAGAGCTGAGGGAGCTTCTCGGCGGCGAGTCTCTCTATGACCTGGACTAGATTGCGATTGCTTAACCCGTATTCCTCAATCCCGCCGCAATCCCGTTGATCGAGATGTGGATGCCGCGCCGTACGCGCTCATCCGCCTGCCCCGCGCGGTAGCGCCGCATCAGTTCCACCTGCAGGTGGTGCAGCGGGTCGATGTACGGGAAGCGGTGGCGGATGGAGCGTTGCAGGGCGGCGTTGCCGGCCAGGCGCTGTTTCTCGCCGGTGAGCAGGGTGAGTGCGTGCACGGTGCGCTGCCACTCGGCCTCGATCTGCGTATAGACCTTGCGGCGCAGCTTGCCGTCGCTCACGAGCTCGGCATAGCGCGAGCCCAGGGCCAGGTCGCTCTTGGCCAGCACCATGTCCATGTTGGAGAGCAGGGTCTTGAAGAAGGGCCACTGCCGGGCCATCTTCTGCAGCAGGGCCAGGCGTTCCTTGTGTTCCCTCGTGCCACCCGCGTTGAGGAAAGCCTCCACGGCCGAGCCGAAGCCGTACCAGCCAGGCAGGGTGAGGCGGCACTGGCCCCAGCTGAAGCCCCAGGGGATGGCGCGCAGGTCCTCGATCTTCTGCGTGGCCTTGCGCGAGGCCGGGCGCGAGCCGATGTTGAGTTCGGCAATCTCGCGGATGGGCGTGGCGCCGAAGAAGTACTCGGCAAAGCCCTCGGTCTCGTACACGAGCTTGCGGTAGGCCGCCATGCTGGCCTGGGAGAGTTCGGCGGCAGCCTGCAGCCAGGCCGGCGCGGCGGACTTGGTGGGTTGCAGCAGCGTGGCTTCCAGCGTGGCGGCCACGAGGGTTTCGAGGTTGCGGCGGCCGATCTCGGGGTTGGCGTACTTGGAGGCGATGACCTCGCCCTGCTCGGTCAGGCGGATCTGGCCGCGCACCGTGCCCGGGGGCTGGGCCAGGATGGCCTGGTAGCTCGGGCCGCCGCCGCGGCCCACGGTGCCGCCGCGGCCATGGAAGAGGCGCAGCTGGATGGGCTTGAGTTCGTCGAACAGCTCCACCAGCGCGATTTCGGCGCGGTAGAGCTCCCAGTTGCTCGTGAAGATGCCGCCGTCCTTGTTGCTGTCGGAATAGCCGAGCATGATGTCCTGCTCGGCGCCGCTGCGCCGGATCATGCCGGCAATGCCGGGCAGGGCGTAGTACTCGCGCATGATGGGCGCGGCGTTGCGCAGGTCCTCGATGGTCTCGAACAGGGGCACGACGATGAGGTCGGCCATGCAGCTGGGCGCATCGAGCGTGCCGCGCAGCAGCCCGACTTCCTTCTGCAGCAGCAGCACCTCCAGCAGGTCGCTCACCGTCTCGGTGTGGCTGATGATGTAGTGGCGGATGGCTTCGCTGCCATAGTGCAGTCGCATCTGGCGCGCGCTCTCGAAGACGGCCAGCTCGCCCTGCGTCCAGGTGCTGTAGCTTGCACCCACCACGCGCAGCGGTCGTGCATCGGCCAGCAGGCGCAACAGCAGGCTGCGCTTGGCCTCTTCGTCCAGGCCAGCGTAGTTGGACTCGATGCGCGCCGTGGCCAGCAGTTCGGCAATGACCTCCTCGTGCTTGTCCGAACTCTGGCGCAGGTCCAGCGTGGCGAGGTGAAAGCCGAAGACCTGCACCGCGCGGATCAGCGGCCGCAGACGCTGCTGGGTCAGGGCTTCACCGTGGCGCTCCGCCAGGGAGTGTTCGATGGTGCGCAGGTCTGCCAGGAAGTCCGCGGCGCTGAGGTAGGGGCTTTGCGGGGCGACGGCGTGGCGCGCGGCCTCGGTACCCGAGAGCGCCTGCAGCGTGGCCGCCAGGCGTGCGTAGATGCCGATCAGGGCGCGCCGGTAGGGCTCGTCCTTGCGGTGCTCGCTGTGGTCGGGCGAAGCATCGGCGAGGGCGCGCATCTCGGGGCTGCAGCCCACCAGCAGGTCGGAGACCGAGAGCTCGCTGCCCAGCAGATGCACTTCCATCAGGTAGTGGCGCAGCGCCACCTCGGCCTGCCGCGCCATGGCCATCTGCATGGTGGGCGCGCCGACATTGGGATTGCCGTCGCGGTCGCCGCCGATCCAGTGGCCCATGCGCAGGAAGCTGTGCACGGGCTGGTTGAGCTCGCGTTCCAGGTTGGCGTAGAGCGCGGGGATCTCGCGCAGGAAGGTGGGTTCGTAATAGCTCAGCGCGTTCTCGATCTCGTCGGCCACGACAAGCTTGCTGCTGCGCACCAGCCGCGTCTGCCAGAGTTGCAGCACGCGCGCGCGCAGCCGCGCCTCGTTGGCGGCGAGCTCGCGCGGGGTCAGCAGGTCCTTTTTCGGGTCCAGGCCCGTGGCGCGCACCTTGATCTCGTCGCGCTCGGTCAGCAGGCGTGCGATGTCGCGCTCGGCGTCCAGGATGCTCTTGCGTTGCACCTCGGTCGGGTGGGCCGTGAGTACCGGCGAGAGGTAGCTGTGTGCCAGGGTGTTGGCGATGCTGCGCGTGCTGATGCCGGCCCAGCGCAGGCGCGCCAGCGCTACGTCGATGCTGCCCTCCTGCTCGTTGCCCGCGCGTTCGTGCACCGCGCGTCGGCGGATGTGGTGGCGGTCCTCGGCCAGGTTGGCCAGGTGGCTGAAGTAGGTGAAGGCGCGGATCACGCTCACGGTCTGGTCGTCGCTCAGGCCCTTGAGCAGCTTCTTGAGGGTCTTGTCGGCCTCGGCGTCGGCGTCACGGCGGAAGGCCACCGAGAGCTTGCGGATCTGCTCGATGAGCTCATAGGCTTCGGTGCCTTCCTGTTCGCGGATCACATCACCGAGGATGCGCCCGAGGAGGCGGATGTCTTCGACCAGGGGGCGTTCGTTGTCACGGGAGGCGCGGGCGGCGGGCATGGCTGGGGTGTCGGGCTGTTGTAGTGCGGTGCCATGCTAGCATCGTCGACATGCTGATGAATCCGTGATTCACGACTGATGAATCGACGATCGACGAACGAAGGGCGACCACCGCATGAAACTGACGATTGCCACCCGCGAAAGCCGACTTGCCCTCTGGCAGGCGGAGCATGTGAAGGCTCTGCTGGAACAGCGGGGGCATGAGGTGACCCTGCTGGGCATGACGACCCAGGGTGACCAGATCCTCGATCGCTCGCTCAGCAAGGTCGGCGGCAAGGGGCTCTTCGTCAAGGAACTCGAAGTGGCGCTGGAGGAAGGGCGTGCCGATCTGGCGGTGCACTCGCTCAAGGATGTGCCCATGGAGCTGCCCGAGGGTTTCGTGCTGGCCTGCGTGATGGAGCGCGAGGACCCGCGCGATGCCCTCGTCTCGTCCAAGTACACCAGCCTGGCCGCGCTGCCCCACGGCGCCGTGGTGGGCACCTCCAGCCTGCGCCGCGTGGCCCTGCTGCGCGCCGCGCGTCCGGATCTGAAGATCGAGCCGCTGCGTGGCAACCTAGACACCCGTCTGCGCAAGCTCGACGAAGGGCAGTACGACGCCATCGTGCTCGCAGCCGCCGGCCTCAAGCGCCTGGACCTCGAACACCGCATCCGTGCCGTCTTCGCGCCCAGCGAAATGCTGCCCGCTGCCGGCCAGGGGGCGCTGGGTATCGAGATCCGCAGCGCACGCCCTGAGGTTCAGGCGGCGCTGGCGCCGCTGGTGCACCAGGGAACCTGGCTGCGTGTGGCGGCCGAACGCGCAGTCAGCCGTGCCATGGGCGGCAGCTGCTCCATGCCGCTGGCGGCCTATGCCGCGCTCGACGGCGGCACGCTGAGCCTGCAGGCTGCCTGGGGCGACCCCGAGGGCCGCATTCCCCTGGTGCGTGCGCAGGCCGCGGCTCCTGTAGCCGATCTGGCTGTCGCCGAGGCCCTGGGCCTGCAGGTGGCTACCCAGCTGCGCCAGGGCGTGCTGCAGTCCGGTGGATCGCTGGACACCGAAAAACGCTGAAGCCCATGCGCGTCATCGTCACCCGACCGCAGCGCGAGGCGCAGGACTGGGTACAGGCGTTGCAACAGGCCGGGCACGAGGCCTGGGCCCTGCCGCTGATCTCCATCGCACCCGCGCCTGATGCCGCTGCCGTGCAGCAGGCCTGGCAAGCGCTCGACCAGTACCTGGGGGTGATGTTCGTCAGCGCCAATGCCGTGGAAGGTTTTCATGGGGCCCGTCCGGCGGGCAACGCCAGGCCGTTCGAGGCCTGGGCCACGGGGCCGGGTACGGTGCGTGCGCTGCGGCAGGCGGGGGTTCCGGCGCAGCAGATCGTCGCGCCGCCCGAGGATGCACCGCAGTTCGATTCCGAAGCGCTCTGGGCTCTGGTGACGCAGCGCATCCGGCCTGGCGTGCGTGTGCTCGTCGTGCGCGGAGCCGACGCGGCCGGCCACAGCAGCGAAGGTGCAGGGCGCGACTGGTTTGCGCGCCAGGTGCGCGCAGCGGGCGGCGAGGTGGATTTCCTGGCGAGCTACCAGCGTCTATCCCCGGTTCTCGATGCGCAGCAGCGGCGGCGCGCGCAGGCGGCCGCCGCCGACGGATCGGTCTGGCTCTTCAGCAGCAGCGAGGCCGTGCAGAACCTGCAGGCCAGCCTGCCCGGGGTGGACTGGCGCCATGCGCGCGCCGTGGCCACGCATGCGCGCATTGCGCAGGCGGCGCATGCTGCGGGCTTTGCCGAGGTACGTGAGACGCGGCCGGCCTTGGCCGATGTGCGGGCCTCGATAGAATCCTTCCGATGACCACGCCCGAGCCCCAGGAAGCACCCGAGACCCCCAGCGCCGCTGCGTCTGCTGCCGTGACGTCCGTGTCCGGCCAGGACGCGCCGACGGCGGCCGCACCGGCCCGTGTGTCGCGCACGATGGTGCTGGCCCTGGGCGTGCTGGCCATCCTGGCCCTGCTGCTCAACGGCCTGCTCTGGGATCGCCTGTCCACCCTGCAGGACCAGCTGACCCGCCAGACGACCGAGGCGGCGGCCACGGCCGCCGAGGCGCGCACCCTGGTGCGCCAGACCCAGGAGCAGGAACGCACGCTGGCCGCGCGCCAGGCCGTGCTCGAGGCCCGCCTGGGCGAGGTGGCCTTGCAGCGCAGCCAGCTCGACGAGCTCTTGCAGAGCGTTTCGCGCACGCGCGACGAGAACCTGGTGGTGGATTTGGAAGCCGGTATCCGCCTGGCCCAGCAGCAGGCCCAGCTGACCGGCAGCATGGAGCCGCTGCTGGCGGCGCTGCGCACCGCCGAGCAGCGCGTGCAGCGCGCCCCTCAGGCCCGCCTGGCCCCTGTGCAGCGTGCCTTGGCACGCGACATGGCGCGCATCAAGTCCACGCCCATCGTCGATACGCCCACGCTGCTGGCACGGCTCGACGAGCTCGTGCGCCTGGCCGATGAGTTGCCCCTCGCCAATGCGGTGGGTGTGACGCCGCCCCCGTCTTCTGTGTCGGCGCCGCGCAGTGAGAACCCTTTGCAGGCCTGGTGGCAGCGCACACTGCAGCATGTGCTTGATGAACTGCGCGGCCTGGTGCGCGTGAGCCGCATCGACGCCCCCGAGGCCGTGCTGCTGACGCCGGAACAGTCCTTCTTCGTGCGCGAGAACTACAAGCTGCTGCTGCTCAATGCCCGGCTGGGCCTGCTGGCGCGCCAGCCCGAGGCCGTGCGCGCCGATCTGCTCAAGGCCTCCAACACCCTGGGCAAGTATTTCGATGCCAGCGCGCGCCGGACCCGGGTCGCCGCTGAGCTGTTGCAGCAGACCCGCGCGCAGATGCAGAGCGTGGAGCTGCCGCGCGCGGACGAGACCCTGGCCGCGCTGGCAGCCGTGGCGCCCGGGCGCTGAGCGCGGGAAGAGGCACGCCATGCGCAATCTGCTCTGGTTCCTGGCCCTGTTCGCCCTTGCGGCGGGCGTGGCCCTGTTTGCGGGCAACAACCAGGGCACGGTCACGCTCTTCTGGCCGCCTTACCGGGTGGATTTCTCGCTCAACCTTGTGCTGCTGACGCTGTTGGCGGTCTTCGTGCTGCTGTATGCCGCGCTGCGCGGCCTGTCCATGCTGCTGGCGCTGCCCGACGAGGCCAGGCGCTGGCGGCGTCGCCACCAGGAGCGTGTCCAGCTGCAGGGTCTGCTCGACGCCATGTCACACCTGACCGCGGGCCGCTTCATCCGGGCGCGCAAGGCTGCCGAGAACGTGGTGGAGCAGACCGACGCCCTGGCGCGCAGCGAGCAGGCCCTGGCGCACGGCACGCGCCTCATGGCGCTGGCGCATCTGCTGGCTGCCGAGTGCGCCCATGCCTTGCAGGACCGGGCCGGCCGGGATGAACATGCGCGCTCTGCCCTGGCCCTGACCCAGGGCAAGGGCCGCGAAGCCCAGGAGGTGCGTGAAGGCGTGCAGCTGCGTATGGCGCGCTGGGCCTTCGATGACCGCGATGTGCAGGCTGCGCTGCAGCGTCTGGACGAGCTGCCCCAGGGCGTGGCGCGCCGCACGTTGGCACTGCGCCTGCGCCTGCGGGTCACACGCCTGGCCGGGCAGTTCCGCTCCGCGCTGGAGACGGTGCGTCTGCTGGGCAAGCACCGCGCGTTCTCCGAATCGGCCGCGCGCAGCATCGTGCGTGGCCTGGCCACCGAGCTGCTGCGCGGCACGCATGACACGGCCCAGCTGCAGAAGGTCTGGGAACAGCTCGAGGCCGCCGAGCGCGGCATGCCCGAGGTGGCACTGCAGGCCGGCGAGCGCATGCTGGCGCTGGGGGGCGACTTCGCGCTGGCCCAGCAGTGGCTGCTGCCGGTCTGGGACCAGCTGGTGCGGCCCGCATCCACCCTGCCGCAGGAGCTGCGGCTGCGCCTCGTGCTGCTGCTCGAGCGCGGCTTCCACCATACGCCGGGGCAGCCGGATGCGGCCTGGCTGGCGCGCATCGAGGCGGCGCAGCTGGGCAATCCGCGCGAGCCGCTGCTGCAGTATCTGGCGG
>JAIERT010000173.1 GCA_019746735.1 Burkholderiaceae bacterium
AGCGCGGCGGCCGCGCGCGCGGCCTGGCCGTGCTGCGCTCCTTCCTCGACGAACGCGCGCGCCATTACCGCGGCGGCATCTCCTCGCCCCTGAGCGCGCCCACGGCCTGCTCGCGCCTCTCGGCCTACCTGGCCTGGGGCTGCCTGAGCCTGCGCGAGGTGGTGCAGGCCACGCGCGAGCGCACGGCCTTCAGCGAGGACGCGCGTCTCAAGGCCGGCCTGCACGCCTTCCAGAGCCGGCTCTATTGGCACTGCCACTTCATCCAGAAACTGGAAAGCGAACCCGCCATCGAGTTCGAGAACATGCACCGCGGCTACGACGGCCTGCGCGAGGACGACTTCAACGCCGCGCACTTCGAGGCTCTCACCACCGGCCGCACCGGCTGGCCGCTGGTCGACGCCTGCGTGGCCATGCTGCGCGAAACCGGCTGGCTCAACTTCCGCATGCGCGCCATGCTGGTCTCGGTGGCCGCCTATCCGCTCTGGCTGCACTGGCGACCGGTGGGCGAGTGGCTGGCCACGCAGTTCCTCGATTACGAACCCGGCATCCACTGGAGCCAGCTGCAGATGCAGTCGGGCACCACAGGCATCAACACCACCCGCGTCTACAACCCGGTCAAGCAGGCGCTGGACCACGACCCGCAGGGCCGTTTCGTACGCCAGTGGCTGCCCGCCCTGCGCCGCGTGCCCGACAGCTGGCTGCTCGAACCCTGGCGCATGCCCGCCTCGGTGCAGGAGGCCTGCGGCGTGCACATCGGCCAAGAATGGCCTCAGCCTCTGGTGGATCTGGAAGCCGCCACCCGCGCAGCCAAGCAGCGGCTCTACGAGCGGCGCGGCCAGGCCAGCGTGCGCGCCGCCAAGGCCGGCATCGTGCAGAAGCATGGCTCGCGGCGCCGGCCCGAAGGCACAGCCCCGGGCAAGCGCATGGCGGGCGACTCGCCGCAACTCAGCCTGGACTGGTAGCCACGGAAAAAGGCCACTCCCGCCCCTCTTTCTATGAGGGTCTTGCGTGAATTTTTCTCATCGGCGCGTCGGTTCTGCAAAGCCCGCCGCGCGCATCAACCCAAGACCAACCAATCCCCGAACACGGGCACGCCTCTTGCTCGAGCTCTTTCGACCCGGAAGAAACATGACAAGTCGTTGGAACCCTGACATGCCCACATCTACTCCTCGCCTCCAGACCGACACCTACCTGCCCTATATGCGCGACGTGAGCCGCTGCGAGCAATCGCTGCGCGAGCTCAACCAGATGTGGCGCATGATCGAATCCTCGGCCAAGATGAACTGCCCGCAGGAGGCGCAGACCATCCTGCCCATCATGGCCGCCACGCGCGACGGCTTCAGCCGGCTCGAACAGGAGCTGGTCGACAGCCTCGTGGGCGAGAAGGTGGGCAATGTGCTCGCCGCCATCGGCACCAAGGCGCAGTACGTCATCGACATCGTGGTGCGCAATCTCTACGAACGCACCGCCGACGTGGGCTTTCTCGCCACCGACCGCGAGCTCTGCACCTTCGTCGCCGGCCTCTCGGAGGATGTGGATGCCATCCGCTCGCGCCTGCTGGCCTACCGTCACAAGTACACCGTCTATAACGAGATCCTGCTGCTTGACACGCGCGGCAACGTGCTCATGCAGATCGACCCGGACTCACCCGTCGAAGGCAGCGTGGACCCGCTGATCGCCCAGACCCTGGCCAGCGACAGCTTCGTCGAGACCTTCCGCGCCACCGACCTGCGCCCCGGCCGCACGCAGGCGCTGATCTACTCGCGCCGCATGCACCACCCCCAGACCGGCGCCGTGGTGGGCCTGCTCTGCCTGTGCTTCGACTTCGAGGCCGAGATGGCCGGCATCTTCCGCTCGCACCGCGACCCCGAGGGCCGCGCCAACATGCTGCTGCTGGACGAGAACCACCGCGTCATCGCCAGCGCCGACGAACGCTGGATCGCCCCCGGCACCACCGTGCCCGTCAACCCCGAAGGCCGGCCGCAGCTGATGATCCACGAAGGCCGCGAGTACCTGGTGCGCACCACGCGCGCCGAAGGCTACCAGGGCTATCTGGGCCCCGAAGGCTGGCTGGGCCAGGTCATGACGCCCGTGGACCTGGCCTTCTCGGGCGACACCCGCCAGACCCTGACGACCCTGGCCCCTGCTGTGGCCAGCGGCCTGCTGGCCCATGCCCGCCACTTCAGCCCGCCGCTGTTCGAGGTGATGACCGCCACCGAGACCATACGCCGCGTGGTCTGGAACGGCCAGGTCATCACCGCCGACCGCAGCGGTGAGCGCGTGAAGCTCAAGACCATCCTGGACCAGATCAGCGAAACCGGCGCGCGCAGCAACGCCCTGTTCTCGCAGTCCATCCGCGACCTCTACGAGACCGTGCTCGAGTCCAAGCAGCGCAACACCGAATTCATGGCCCAGCTGCTGGTGGACCTGCTGGACCGCAACCTCTACGAGCGTGCCGACGACTGCCGCTGGTGGGCGCTGACGCCCGAGCTGCGCAACGCACTGGCCGCGCCCGAAGTGCCCGAGACCGAGGCGCGCCGCGTGCAGGAGATCCTGGCCTACATCCACAGCCTCTACACCGTCTACACCCAGCTCTTCGTCTACGACCGCGAAGGCCGCATCATCGCGCGCTCCTGCCGCGGCAGCGAGCCCGGCCCGGCGCAGATCGACGTCGGCACGCTGGAGCGCGTGCGCGCCCTGGCCGACGACCAGGCCTATCACGTGAGCGCCTTCGAGCCCAGCGCGCTCTACGGCGGCCAGCCCACCTACATCTACCACGCGGCCGTGCGCCACCCGGACCAAGAGCGCCAGGTCGTCGGCGGCATCGGCATCGTCTTCGACTCGGCGCGCGAGTTCCAGGCCATGCTGCACGGCAGCCTGAGCCAGGACAGCGGCATCTCCGCCTACTTCGTCAGCCGTGACGGCCGCATCATCTCCAGCACCGCCGGCGCACAGCCCGTGGGCGGCACCCTGGCGCTCGAGACGCAGCTGCGCCAGCTGCCGCGCGGGCGCAGCGTCTCGCGCATCGTCGAACACGAGGGGCAGTACGCCGTCATGGGCTGCGCCGCCTCCCAGGGCTACCGCGAGTTCAAGGTCAGCGACGGCTACAAGGAAGATGTACTTGCCGTCGTCTACCTGCCCCTGGGCGCCGTGCGCCAGGACCGCGGCCTGCAGCCCGCCGAGAGCCTGGCCATCGAGGACGATGGCTACGCCGCCGACGGCCAGGAACGCCAGACCTACGCCACCTTCCAGTGCGGCGGTGGCCTGCTGGCCCTGCCTGCCGTGCAGGTGCTGGAAGCCCTGCCCCTGAGCGCCCTCTCGGCCCGCATCCCCGGCGGTCCGCAAGGCCGCGTGGGCATGCTGGCCCCGCAGAACAACAGCCAGATCCGCCACTTCGTCTGGGTCTTCGACCTGGGTTGGCTGCTACTGGGCCGCCCCAGCACGCAGGACGCCAACAGCCAGATCGTCATCGTGCGCCACGGCCTACACACCGTGGGCCTGCTGGTCGACGCGCTGCACGCCGTGCCCGAATTTGCCGAGGCCCAGCGCATGCCCTCGCCCTTCGGCACCGGGCACAAGCTCGTGAGCCACTTCATCAAGGCCAACCGCGGCCAGCTGCTCATCCAGCTGCTGGACCCGGCGGCCCTGTTCGAGCGCCTGGCCGGCGGCCTGCTCACCGCCACCGAGGCCGAGCTGGACCGTGCAGAGCAGAGCGACACCGAAGTTCTGGGAAAATAGCGGCCTCATCAACACTTGGAACGGGTCCGTCCGGCCCTCAAGCGCATGTCTCAAGCCTCTGGCGCCGCGCGCGCCCATACTCTCAGCGATTTCGACTTCGAGCTCCCCGCCGAGCTCATCGCCCAGCACCCCGCTGCCGAACGCAGCGCCTCGCGTCTGCTCGACGGGCGGGGCGCACAGCCAGTCGACCGCATCTTCCGCGAGCTGCCCGCGCTGCTGCAGCCGGGCGATCTGCTGGTCTTCAACGACACCCAGGTGGTGAAGGCCCGCCTTTTTGGCAACAAACCGGCTCCCCCCCGAGGCACCAAGGTGCCTCCCCCTGCAGGGGGCGAGGACAGCTTGGGGCGGCCCGGCGCTGCCCTCCCCGTCGGCGGCAAGCTGGAGCTGCTGGTGGAGCGCGTGCTGCCCGGCCACGAAGTCGTGGCCCATATGAAGGTCAGCAAGAAGCCCGTCGTGGGCACGGTGCTGCAGATGACGGGCGGCTACACGGCAGAGTTGCTGGGCCGCTGGCCCGATGAAGACGGGCAGCTGTTCCGCCTGCGCTTCAGCGAGGAGCCGCACCTGATGATGGAGCAGCATGGCCACGTGCCCCTGCCGCCCTACATCGAACACGGCAACAGCGCCGAAGACGTGGCGCGCTACCAGACCGTCTTCGCCGCCAAACCCGGCGCCGCCGCGGCTCCCACCGCCGCCCTGCACTTCGACGAGGGCGTGCTGGCCGCGCTGGAAGCGCGCGGCGTGCAGCGGGCCAATGTCACCCTGCACGTGGGCGCCGGCACCTTCTCACCCGTGAAGACCGAGAACCTGGCCGAGCACCGCATGCACCGCGAGTGGTACGAGGTGCCCGTCGCCACGCAGCAGGCCATTGCCGAGACCAAGGCCCGCGGTGGCCGCATCGTCGCCGTCGGCACCACCACCATCCGCACGCTGGAATCCTGGGCGAAGACGGGGCAGGCCAGCGGCGACACCGAGATCTTCATCACCCCGGGCTTCGAGTTCCGGGTGGCCGACCTGCTGATCACCAATTTCCACCTCCCCAAGTCCACGCTCATGATGCTGGTCAGCGCCTTCGCGGGTTACGAGCACATCATGGGGCTGTACCGGCATGCGATCGCGCAGCGGTATCGGTTCTTCAGCTATGGAGATGCGATGCTGCTGGAGCGGACGGGCTGACACGCTGCGCCGCAAGGCTGTGGATTCGGGCCACTTGCAGACAGGAGTACCACGATGAAACGACTGGAAGGAAAACATGCACTGGTGACCGGCGCGGCGCGCGGCATCGGCGCCGCCATCGCCCGCGCCTTTGTCGACGAGGGCGCATTCGTCTACGTGACCGATATCGACGATGCCGCCGGCATGGACATGGCGGGCCGGCTGGGGGCTGCGGCCGCCTACCTGCATCTGGATGTGCGGGAGGAATCGGACTGGATCACCGCCCTGGAGCGCGTCGGACAGAGGAGCGGGCCGCTCGATGTCGTCGTGAACAACGCCGGCATCACGGGCTTCGAACAGGGCAACTACACCCATGACCCGGAGCACGCCAGTCTGGAGAGCTGGCGCGAGGTGCACCGTACCAATCTGGACGGTGTGTTTCTGGGCTGCAAGTACGCCATCCGGTCGATGCGGCCGAAGCAATCCGGAGCCATCATCAACATCTCCTCCCGCTCGGGACTGGTCGGCATACCCGGTGCAGCCGCCTACGCCTCGTCGAAAGCCGCGGTGCGCAATCACACCAAGACGGTCGCGCTGTACTGCGCCGAACAGGGCCTGAACGTGCGCTGCAACTCCATCCATCCCGCGGCGATCCTGACCCCGATGTGGGAACCCATGCTGGGCACCGGCCCGGAGCGCGAGGCGCGGATGGCCGAGTTCGTCAGCGACACTCCGCTGCGTCGCTTCGGGCTGCCAGAGGAAGTCGCCGCCGTTGCGGTCTTGCTGGCCTCGGACGAGGCCGCCTACATGACGGGCTCAGAACTGAACATCGACGGCGGCATACTGGCGGGCTCTGCAGCGAGCCCGAAGTAAGGCCAGCTTGCGTTGGGCGTTCAGACCGTCTCTGTCTATCAGGACCCGACAGCGCGGCAACTAAGCCGCCAGGCCGCGCGCATGATGCGCAAAGTGGTCCGCCATGAAGCTCGCGATGAAGTAATAGCTGTGGTCATAGCCCGCATGCCGCCGCAGCGTCAGCGGGTGACCCGCCGCCTGGCAGGCGGCTTCCAGCAGCTCGGGCCGCAGCTGCTTGCGCAGAAACTCATCCGTCTCGCCCTGGTCCACGAGCAGGGGCAGGCGCTCGCTGGCCGTGGCGACCAGTTCCACCGCATCCCATTCCTTCCACGCTGAGGTGTCGGCACCCAGATAGGCCGTGAAAGCCTTCTGGCCCCAGGGCACCTGGGTGGGCGCGACCACGGGCGCGAAGGCCGAGACGCTGCGGTAACGGCCGGGGTTGCGCAGGGCGGTGACGAGCGCACCGTGGCCGCCCATGCTGTGGCCGAAGATGCCGCGTGCATCCGTGGCGGGGAAGTTCTGCTCGATCAGCGCGGGCAGCTCCTGGGCCACGTAGTCGGCCATGCGGTAGTGCTGGGACCAGGGGGCCTGGGTGGCGTTGAGGTAGAAGCCTGCGCCTTCGCCCAGGTCGTAGCTGTCTTCATTGGGCACGCCGGGGCCGCGCGGGCTGGTGTCGGGGGCGACGAGGATGAAGCCGTGGCGGGCCGCGTGTTCCTGCGCGCCGGCCTTGGTGATGAAGGTCTGCTCGTTGCAGGTCAGGCCGGCCAGGTAATAGAGCACGGGGCATTTCTGCCCATCCACGGCGGCCGGCGGCAGGTAGACGCCGAACTTCATCTCACAGCCCAAGACCTGGGACTGATGTTTCCAGACTTCCTGGCGGCCGCCAAAGCTGGCGTGGCGCTCGACGCGGTTCATTCTTCTCTTCTCCTCGTGGCTCAGTAATGGATGACGGTACGGATGGATTGGCCTGAGTGCATCAGGTCGAAGGCTTCGTTGATGTCTTTCAGTTCGCGCGTGTGGGTGACGAAGGGCGCGAGCTGGATCTCGCCCTTCATGGCGTCTTCCACCATGCCCGGCAGTTGGCTGCGGCCCTTGACGCCGCCGAAGGCCGTGCCCAGCCAGCGCCGGCCGGTGACGAGCTGGAAGGGGCGCGTGCTGATCTCCTGCCCCGCGCCGGCCACGCCGATGATGACGCTCTGGCCCCAGCCGCGGTGCGCGCACTCCAGCGCGGCGCGCATGACGTTGACGTTGCCGATGCATTCGAAGGAATGGTCCACGCCCCAGGTGGTCATCTCGACGATGACCTGCTGGATGGGCTTGTCGTGGTCCTTGGGATTGATGCAGTCGGTGGCGCCGAAGGTGCGGGCCAGGTCGAACTTGCTGGGGTTGGTGTCGATGGCGATGATGCGGCCCGCCTGGGCCTGCTTGGCACCCTGGATCACGGCCAGGCCAATCCCGCCCAGGCCGAACACGGCCACGGTGTCACCGGGCTGCACCTTGGCGGTGTTCTTCACCGCACCCAGGCCGGTGGTGACGCCGCAGCCCAGCAGGCAGACCTGCTCGTGGTTCGCGGCGGGGTTGATCTTGGCCAGCGAGACCTCGGCCACCACGGTGTATTCGCTGAAGGTGGAGCAACCCATGTAGTGGTAGACCGGTTGGCCGTTGTAGGAGAAGCGCGTGGTGCCGTCGGGCATCACGCCCTTGCCCTGGGTGGCGCGCACGGCCACGCAGAGGTTGGTCTTGCCGCTCTTGCAGAACAGGCACTCGCCGCACTCGGCGGTGTAGAGCGGAATCACGTGGTCGCCCGGCTTGACGCTGGTCACGCCCTCGCCCACTTCCACCACCACGCCCGCGCCCTCGTGGCCCAGCACGGCGGGAAAGAGCCCTTCGGGGTCGTCACCGCTGAGCGTGAAGGCGTCGGTGTGGCAGACGCCCGTGTGCGTGATCTTCACCAGCACCTCGCCCTTCTTCGGCGGCGCCACGT
>JAIERT010000326.1 GCA_019746735.1 Burkholderiaceae bacterium
AATGAAAAGAGTGGGTTGCATTGTCGCAAACCCACTCCCTCAATTGCAAGTTTTGCACTATTTTGGTGCAAAACTTGCAGTGCAGCAGCTTACTTGACGTCTTTCCAGTAAGCCGCGTTGAGACGCCAGGCGAAGATGGTAAAGATCAGCAGGAAGAGCATGACCCACACGCCGATGCGCACACGGGTGTTCTGGGCCGGCTCGCCCATCCATTGCAGGAAGTTCACGAGGTCGCCCATGGCTTGGTCGTACTGCAGCGGTGTCATGGTGCCCGGCGTGATCTGCTGCCAGCCCTTGAAGACCTCGAGCTTGTGGCCATGGTCTTCCTTGACCTCCATGATCGGACGGCGCTGGCCCTGCAGTTCCCACAGCACATGCGGCATGCCTACGCTGGGGAAGGCCAGATTGTTCCAGCCCGTGGCCTTGGTCTCGTCCGGATAAAAGGTGCGCAGGAAGGTGTAGAGATAGTCGGCACCCGAGCCCTTGCCCACCGCGGCACGCGAACGGGCGATGAGCGTCAGGTCCGGCGGGTTGGCACCGAACCATTCCTTGGCCTGCTTGGGATCAATGGCCGCCTTCATGGTCTCGCCGACCTTGTCGGTCGTGAACAGCAGGTTGTCCTTGATCTGCTCGGCGGTGAAGCCGATGTCCTGCAGACGGTTGTAGCGCATGAAGGCCGCCGAGTGGCAGTTCAGGCAGTAGTTCACGAAGAGCTTGGCGCCGTTCTGCAGCGAGGCATGGTCGCTGGTCCGGATCGGCGCCTTGTCCCAGGCGATGCCGCCTTCGGCAGCCAGGGCGCCCGTGCTCAGCGCAAAGAAGGTAGTAAGAGCAAGAATGATCTTTTTCATGTTGTTGTCTCCGGCTTCAGTGCGCCTCGAAGGTCACGCGGCTGGGCACCGGCTTGGGCTCACCCAGGCGGCTCCACCAAGGCATCAGCAGGAAGAAGCCGAAATAGAACAGGGTGCCGACCTGGGACACGCGCTCGCCGATCGGCGAGGGCGGCTGCACGCCCAGGTAGGCCAGGATGACGAAGTTGATCACGAAGATGCCGTAGAGGTACTTGTGCCAGTCCGGACGGTAGCGGATGGACCTGACCGGGCTGTTGTCCAGCCAGGGCAGGAAGAACAGGATGATGACCGCGCCGCCCATGACGACCACGCCCCAGAACTTGGCGTCGATGGCCAGCATCAGGGCGATCAGCACCACCGCACCACCGCCAATGACACCCTTGAACAGGGTATTGAGCTGGCCCTTGATCACGGCCAGCGCGGCCGCAACCACCACGCACAGGATCAGCGCATACATCATCTCGGTGGTGATGGCACGCAGCATCGAATAGAAGGGCGTGAAGTACCAGACGGGAGCAATGTGCGCCGGGGTCTTGAGCGGATCGGCCGGGATGAAGTTGTTGTATTCGAGGAAGTAGCCGCCGAATTCGGGCGCGAAGAATACGATGGCCGAGAACACCATCAGGAACACGCCCACGCCCATGATGTCGTGCACCGTGTAGTAGGGATGGAAGGGAATGCCGTCCAGCGGCTTGCCCTTGGCATCCTTGGGCGCGTTCGGGCCCTTGATCTCGACACCGTCGGGGTTGTTGGAGCCGACATCGTGCAGGGCCAGCAAGTGGGCCACCACCAGACCCAGCAGGACCAGGGGCACGGCGATCACGTGGAAGCTGAAGAAGCGGTTCAGCGTGGCGTCACCCACCACGTAGTCGCCGCGGATCAGCAGGGCCAGGTCGGGGCCAACAAAAGGAATGGCCGCGAACAGGTTCACGATCACCTGGGCGCCCCAGTAGGACATCTGGCCCCAGGGCAGCAGATAACCCATGAAAGCTTCAGCCATCAGCACCAGGAAGATGGCGCAGCCGAACACCCAGACCAGCTCGCGCGGCTTGCGGTAGCTGCCGTAGATCAGGCCACGGAACATGTGCAGGTAGACCACCACGAAGAAGGCCGAGGCGCCCGTGGAGTGCATGTAACGCACCAGCCAGCCCCAGGGCACGTCGCGCATGATGTACTCGACCGAGCCGAAGGCCAGGGCCGCATCAGGCTTGTAGTGCATCACCAGGAAGATGCCGGTCACGATCTGGATCACCAGCACCAGCATGGCCAGGGAGCCGAAGAAGTACCAGAAGTTGAAGTTCTTCGGGGCGTAGTACTCGGACATGTGGACGCGGTAGGCGTCGAATGCCGTCGGGAACCGGTTCTCGAACCAGTTCAGCACCTTGGCGCCAGCGGGCGCATCGGCGGGGAGTTCCTTGAATTCAGCCATGTTCTTCTTCCTCAAGCCTTCTTGTCTTCGCCGATCAGCAGCTTGCTGTCGGACAGGTACATGTGCGGCGGCACTTCCAGGTTGTCCGGGGCCGGCTTGTTCTTGAACACACGGCCGGCCATGTCGAAGGTCGAGCCGTGGCAGGGACAGAGGAAACCACCCTGCCAGTCATCGGGCAGCGAGGGCTGGGGGCCGGGGGTCAGCTTGTCGCTGGGCGAACAGCCGAGATGCGAGCAGATGCCCACACCCACAAAGACTTCCGGCTTGATTGAGCGGTGCTGGTTCTTGGCGTAGTCGGGCGTCGGGTAGGCCTTGCGATCGGAATTGGGGTCGGCCAGCTGCGACTCGACCTTGTCCAGGGTGGCCAGCTGCTCGGGCGTGCGACGCATGATCCACACCGGCTTGCCGCGCCACTCCACGACGACCTTCTCGCCCGGCTTGAGCGCGGAAATATCGATTTCCACCGCTGCACCGGCGGCCTTGGCGCGCTCGGAGGGCTGGAAAGTGCTGACAAAGGGAATGGCGGCGGCCACGCCACCTACGGTACCTGCACAACCCGTGGCAATCAGCCACGTCCGTTTGCTCGGATCCATCTGACTCTTATCGGCAAGCGTGTCGCTCATGGAATTCCTCAATCAAATCTACCGGGTTCTGAAATCTTGTCGCGCCCCGCCTGGGCCCGCACGATCAACAGGGTATTCTAGCCGACTCAAATGCCCCATCAGCCCCCGAGGGTGAGTCGCCGCGCCATGCGCACCGCCTCGATCAGGCTGGACGCATCGGCCTGCCCGGTGCCTGCGATGTCGAAGGCCGTGCCGTGGTCCGGACTGGTCCGCACCAGAGGCAGACCCAGGGTGACATTGACCCCTTTTTCCACCCCCAGGTACTTCACCGGGATCAAGCCCTGGTCGTGGTACATCGCCACCACCACGTCGAACTCGCCACGCCGCGCCCGCATGAAGACGGTGTCCGGCGCATGGGGGCCGGACACGTCCAGCCCCTCGACAAGGGCCCGTGCGATGGCTGGCGCGATGACCTCGATCTCCTCACGCCCGAACAGCCCCCCCTCCCCCGCATGGGGATTGAGCCCGGCCACGGCGATGCACGGTGGGCGTCCCAGCAGGCGCTGCAGCGCCCCGTGGGTGATGCGCAGGGTCTGCAGCACGTTGTCGTGTGTCACGGCGTCAAGGGCCGCGCGGAGCGACAGGTGGATGCTGACCAGCACCGTGCGCAACTCTTCGTTCGCCAGCATCATGCGCACCGGCAGGTCATCGACGGATCGGCCCAGGAAGGCCGCCGCCTCGGCCTGCAGCAGCTCGGTATGGCCGGGGAAAGCAGCGTAAGGCGTGCCCGCGACGGACAGGGCCTCCTTGTGCAGCGGGGCCGTGACCAGTCCGGCAATTTCGTCCCGCAGCGCCGCCCGGGCCGCCCACGTCACGCAACGGCCTGCAAGGCGACCGGCGGCGGCGCTGATGCGACCCACGGGCGCCTCGCCATCGAGCGCAGCCACCTGCAGCACCGGCACCGTGCGGGGGGCCGACGCCAGAGCCTCCTGCGGCGCCTGGATGAGGGTCAGCTCGGCACCGCCGACCCAGGGCGCAGCCCGGCGCAGCACCGCCGCGTCGCCCGCGACAAAGCAGCCGCGCAAGGCCTCGGGTGCGTCGCGGTAGGCCTTGAGGATGATTTCCGGCCCGATGCCCGCCGCATCGCCCAGGGTGATGGCCAAGGGCTTCATGCGGGGTTGTCGATCTCGATGAACTCGTGCACCAGACCCAGTTGCGCCGCCACGTGCGCCGCCACAGCGGGTGCGCCGTAGCGCTCGGTCGCATGGTGACCGCAGGCCAGATAGGCCACGCCGCACTCGCGTGCGTAGTGGGCCTGGGGCTCGGAGATCTCCCCCGTAAGATAGGCGTCGACACCAGCCGCGATGGCCGCCTCGAAATAGCCTTGGGCCCCGCCGGTGCACCACCCGATCCTGCGGATCGGGCGCCGGGCACCGTCGACCAGTGTCACCTCCCGCCCCAGGGCCTGTTCGACAGCCCGCGCCAGCGCCGAACCATCCGCATAGACCACCCCGTCGGCCGGCAGCCCTAGCCAACCCAGCTCCTGCTCGCCGAAACGCCCCTGGGCCTGCAGGCCCAGGCGGGCGCCGAGCTGGGCGTTGTTGCCGAGCTCAGGATGCGCATCCAGCGGCAGGTGGTAGGCGTAGAGATTGATGTCATGCGCCAGCAACAGGCGCAGGCGCTCCTTCATCCAACCCGTGACCCGGCCATCCTGGCCGCGCCAGAACAGGCCGTGGTGCACGAAGATGGCGTCAGCCTGTGCCGCGACGGCGGCCTCGATCAGCGCCCGGCTGGCCGTGACCCCGGAGACGATCTTGCCAACCGCCCATCGTCCCTCGACCTGCAGGCCGTTGGGCCCGTAGTCCCGGAAGCGCTCGGGCTGCAGCAGCGTGTCGAAAGCCTGGAGAAGTGCGGTGCGATCGCTCATGGCGCCGATTGTCCGTCAGATCGCAACGTCGCTTCGGGCTCCAGCGTGCAGTCACAGCCCTGGCCTGCGGCGATCCAGCGCCTGGCCTGCCAGCGCAGCAGTGGCAACAGCCCGGGACGCATCCAGCGGGCGGGCCATGTCGCGAGGGCGGCGCGGAGCACGGCCTCGGGCTCGGACAACGCCCCGCAACGGTAGAGGCTGGACACGGCATCCCAGCGCAGGGCGGCGCAGGCGCCATGGCGACGGCGCGACAGCAACTGGCCCAGGGGGCAGGGCTCGACCAGGCAACAGACCCCACAACCGTTGCAAGGCTGCCCCGGTGCCGGCTTGCGCGGCGCGGCCGGCTGGATATGGATGATTTGCTGCGGCATGATGTGGGGCTCGCCCCACACTCTACAATTTCCCGCATGAAACGCTACTGGCTGCTGTTCTCGCAGGCTGTCACCGTCCTCCTGGCGGCGTACTTCGTCGTCGCCACGCTCAAGCCTGCCTGGTTCATGCAGCCCGGTGAAACGCCAGCGGTCACCCTGTTCCAGGCGCCGTCGGACCGCGCCGCTGCCCAGGCGCCCGGCAGCTTCCGTCTTGCCGCGCAAAAAGCCTCGGCCGCCGTCGTGAGCATCAACACCAGCAAGGCCGCCCGTCGCAACCCGCATAGCAATGACCCCTGGTTCCGTTTCTTCTTCGGCGACCAGGACAACGAGCCCCAGGTGGGTCTGGGCAGCGGCGTGATCGTCAGCCCCAGCGGCTACATCCTGACCAACAACCACGTGATCGAGGGCGCCGACGAGATCGAGGTCATCCTCAACGACAGCCGGCGCAGCCGCGCCCGCGTAATCGGCACCGACCCCGACAGCGATCTGGCCGTGCTCAAGGTAGAGCTCGACAAGCTGCCGGTCATCGTGCTCGGCGACTCCGACACCCTGCAGGTCGGGGATCCGGTGCTGGCCATCGGCAACCCCTTCGGCGTCGGCCAGACCGTCACCAGCGGCATCGTCAGCGCCCTGGGCCGCAATCAGCTGGGCATCAATACCTTCGAGAATTTCATCCAGACCGACGCCGCGATCAACCCCGGCAATTCGGGCGGTGCGCTTGTGGATGCCAGCGGCAACCTGCTGGGCATCAACACCGCCATCTATTCACGCTCGGGCGGGAACATGGGCATCGGCTTTGCGATTCCGGTGGCCACGGCCCAGCAGGTGCTGGAAAGCATCGT
Organism: Burkholderiaceae bacterium; assembly: GCA_019746735.1. GTDB lineage: Bacteria > Pseudomonadota > Gammaproteobacteria > Burkholderiales > Burkholderiaceae_C > Hylemonella. The sequence continues at coordinate 5,981 of JAIERT010000326.1, forward strand.
CCGGGAAGGCCAGGTCACACGTGGCTGGATCGGTGTCGAGCCCAGCGATCTCTCTCCCGAGCTGGCCGAAACCTTCGGCGTCAAGTCGGACGAGGGGGTGATCATCACCGGTGTGCTCCAGAACGGTCCGGCCGCGCAGGCCGGCATCCGCCCGGGCGACGTCATCACCCGCGTCGGCACGCAGCCGGTACAGAACGTCACGGAGCTGCTGAGCAAGGTCGCCGCGCTCAAGCCAGGCAAGGCGGTCGACTTTGCCGTGCGACGTCAGGACCGCACCTTGACCGTCAGCATCACGCCGGGTGTCAGACCCAAGCCGCGTCGGACCCAGCAGTGAGGTGATCGCGCCGGCCCATCTCCCTGCAGCGCCCGGGTTGTTCGGGGCGCATGGTCTAAGGGGCACGCGACGCACGGCGGGGTGATCGGGCGCGAATCGCAGATCCGCCCCTGCGCGACGTCAGGTATCGACCGGCTCCGCGTCCGGCGCCCGGGTGTGGCGGATGAAAATCTGGGCGGCCCAGATCCCCACCTCGTAGAGCACGCACATGGGGATGGCCAGCGCCAGCTGCGAGACCACATCGGGCGGTGTCACGATGGCCGCAATGATGAAGGCCAGCACGATGAAGTAGCCGCGGAAATCCTTGAGCTTCTGCACGCTCACGATACCCATGCGGGCCAGCACGATGACCACGATGGGCACCTCGAAGGCCAGGCCGAAGGCAATGAACATGGTCAGCACAAAACTCAGGTAGGCCTCGATATCCGGCGCAGCCGTGATGCTCTTGGGCGCAAAGCTCTGGATGAAGGCAAAGACCTGGCCGAAGACAAAGAAATAGCAGAAGGCCACGCCGATGAAAAAGAGCACCGTGCTGGACACCACGAGGGGCAGCACCAGCTTCTTCTCATGGCTGTAAAGGCCGGGGGCGACAAAGGCCCAGACCTGGTAGAGCAGCACCGGCAGAGCCAGCAGGAAAGCCGCCATCAGCATGATCTTGAGCGGCACCATGAAGGGCGAGATCACCGAGGTGGCGATCAGTGTGGCCCCCTTGGGCAGGTGCGCAACCAAAGGCGCGGCCAGCAGGTCGTAGAGTGCGCCCGGTCCGGGATACAGCGCAAACACAGCCGTCGCGACCGCCATGGCGATCACGCACTTGAGCAGTCGGTCCCGCAGCTCGATCAGGTGCTGGACAAAGGGCTGCTCGCTGCCGGCCAGCTCGTCGTCTTTGCTTTGTGGGTCTGCCATGCGTTTCGCTCGTATGCCGGCCCCAACCGGGCCGTGGCTTCAGGAATGAGGGCCGGTTGCCCCCGGATGTTCAGCTCGTCTTGCGCGGCCGGTAGCGGGCCACGCGGGCGGCACCCGACAGGGCCCGGGTCCGAACACCTTGCCGGGCCTTGTACCAGGCCGGGGTGGCCCCACGCTTGAGGCGCCAGTTCTTGCCCGGATGCCGGTATTCGGGAACGCTGTGCAGGCTGGACGAGAGATCGGAAGCCGTATCCAGCCCAGAGGTGGCCGAGGACCACTCCTTCTCGAAATCCGAGGTGGTGGTCTGGATCGAACTCTGGACCTCCTGTGCCGCGCCCTCGACCGTGCTCTTCATCTTCTTGAGCTCGTCGAGCTCCATGGAGCGGTTGACCTCGGCCTTGACGTCGGACACGTAGCGCTGGGCCTTGCCCAGCAGCATGCCGATGGTGCGTGCCACGCGCGGCAGTTTCTCCGGCCCGATGACGATCAACGCCACCGCGCCGATGAGCGCCATCTTGGAAAGACCCAGATCGATCATGCCGG
>JAIERT010000387.1 GCA_019746735.1 Burkholderiaceae bacterium
AACCTCACGGTGGCCAAGGGCGAGTTCGTGGCCCTGATCGGCCACTCGGGCTGCGGCAAGTCCACCCTGCTCAACCTCATCGCCGGCCTGACCACGCCCACCAACGGTGCGCTGCTCTGCGCCAACCGCGAGATCGCCGGCCCCGGGCCCGAGCGCGCGGTGGTGTTCCAGAACCATTCCCTGCTGCCCTGGCTGACCTGCTACGAAAACGTCTACCTGGCGGTGGAGCGCGTCTTCGGCGCCGCCAGCAAGAGCACGGGGGCAGCCGCCGAGAACAAGGCCCAGCTCAAGGCCCGCACCGAAGCGGCCCTGGCCCTGGTGGGCCTGACCCACGCCGCACAGAAGCGCCCGGGCGAAATCTCGGGCGGCATGAAGCAGCGCGTGGGCATCGCCCGCGCCCTGTCCATGGAACCCCAGGTGCTGCTGATGGACGAGCCCTTCGGCGCCCTGGATGCGCTCACGCGCGCCAAGCTGCAGGACGAGCTGCTGGAGATCGTGGCGCGCACCAAGAGCACCGTGGTCATGGTCACGCACGATGTGGACGAGGCCGTGCTGCTGAGCGACAAGATCGTGATGATGACCAACGGACCGGCCGCCACCATCGGCGAGGTGCTCAAGGTCGATCTGCCGCGCCCGCGCAACCGCGTGCAGCTGGCCGAAGACCCGCGTTACATCAACTGCCGCAAGGCCGTGATCGACTTCCTCTACACGCGACAAGGCCACGTCGAAAAAGCTGCCTGAACCCGCGGCCCGGTCTTGAAACCGGGCCACTCATCCGCCCCAGGACTGGGCGTGGATATTGCTTGAGATAGATCACCCGAGGCCGATACCGGCCTGAACTCCCTGATCCGGTGCAAAGCCGTGCCGGATCGCCCCAGACAAAGGCGTCTCGCCCGTGCGCAGCCCCGTTGCAGCGCATGGACGGACGCCTTTATTCTTTTGCCACGACACAACGACGATGAACAGCCTGCGCAACTTTCTCAAGGCCGGCCACAGCCCCACGCTGCTGGCCGCCTTCGTCTACTTCACCTACTGCTGTGGCGTCTGGGTGAGCAACGGCGCCATGGCCCCATTCATCAAGGAAAGCCTGAACCTCAGCCCGGCGCAGATCGGCCTCATGCTCTCGGTGCCCATCTTCGCGGGGGCGCTCATGCGTTTCCCCCTGGGCATCCTGGCCCAGTACATCGGCCGCAAGAACGCCACCCTGGTGGAGATGGGCGGCATCGCCCTGGCCCTGCTGTACGGCTACTTCTTCGTCGAGACCTACAACGACCTGCTGGCCATGGGCGTGCTGCTGGGCATCGCGGGCGCGAGCTTCGGCGTGGCGCTGTCACTGGGCTCCGGCTCCTTCCCCGCGCGTTACAAGGGCCTGGCCATGGGTCTGGTGGGCGCGGGCAATGTGGGCACCTCCATCGCCGCCCTGCTGGCCCCGCAGCTGGCCCAGGCCTGGGGCTGGAAGTCCGTTTACGGGATCGCGGCCGTCGGCCTGCTGCTGCCCGTGCTGGTGATGATCTTCCTGGCACGCGAACCCGACGACGTGGACAAGCACGCGAGCTTTCGCGAGCACATCGCCTGCCTGTTCGAGAAGGACGGCTGGGCCTTCTCCATCATCTACGCCATCACCTTCGGCGGCTTCATCGGCCTGACCAGCTTTCTGCCCAGCTACTACTACGACCAGTTCGGCGTGAGCAAGGTACAGGCCGGCCAGCTCACCATGCTGGCGGCCTTCATGGGCGCGGCGCTGCGTATCTTCGGCGGCTGGATCTCCGACCACTGGGGCGGCATCAACACCCTCACCGCCGTGCTGGTCATCGTCACCGTCACCCTGCTGCTCTGCGGCCTGGCGGGCGGCTCGCTGGTGCTCACCACCCTGCTCATGATGCTGTGCTTCGCGGCGCTGGGCGCCGGCAACGGCGCCCTGTTCCAGCTCGTGCCCCTGCGCTGGCCCCTGACCACGGCCGTGGCCGGCTCCATGATCGGTGAGATCGGCGCGCTCGGCGGCGGCCTGGTCCCCAATGCCATGGGCCTGTCCAAGCAATACACCGGCACCTACTTCTGGGGCTTCGCCCTCTTCGCCGTACTCTCGCTGGCGGTGCTGGGGATGATGCGCGTGATGCAGATTCGATGGACGAGGACATGGGCGGAGAAGGGTGGTCGGGCGCGTAGCGCCTGACCACCCTTCCAGTGAAGACTAACTTTGCACCGCAAAGTTAAGCGCAAGCGGGTCGAAACTAAAAGGGAGGTCGGAAGCGCACAGCGCTGGGCCACCCTTCCGTCGCAGGCTAACTTCGCGCAGCGAAGTTAAGTCCGCATAGCGGACGGCCGTAGACAGAATGCTCTTCCGCGCGCGCAGCGCGTGATCGGCGCAGCCGTTCAGCCACGCATCTGCAGCGCCAGCCCCGAGCTGAAGGCCAGTACAAAGCGCGGCGCATACACGCGCAGCAGCAGGCCGCCGCAGACCATGAGCAGCAAAGCCAGGGGAATGCCCTGCGGGTTCAGGAAGAAGTGGAACAGCACCACTACCGCCATGATGGGCGACAGCAGGGCCAGGCCTAGGGCGGGTGCGCGGTTGGACAGCAGGCACAGGGCGCCGACCAGCTCCACGGCTTTCATGAAAGGCCAGAAGAAGCCCGTAGCCTTGAGGGCCGCTTCCAGCGCCAGGCCGCGCTCGGAGGTGGGCGGGTGCATCAGATGCGAGCCCGTGGCGACGAAGAAAAAGCCGTCGATCGCACCGGCCAGAAAAATCAAGCCCAGCACCACCCGCGGCACCGTGACCATCCAGTACACCTTCATTGCATTGCTCCCTTGTTGTGAGGTCGGCCCTGGCCGGGCCCGGCTGCAACGCAGCCTCTGCGATGCAAGCCGGGCAGTCTAGTGAGGCCGGCCGGCGCTGAACATCCCACAAACTGGGGAGGGCCCCTGCCGGGGCAGGTAGCCGTTCACTTGCAATCGCAGGATGCAGGCCGGAGAATCTCGCTAGCCCATGCGCCGCCTCACTTCCCGCCTGTTGTGGACCCTGCTGGTCCTGTCCAGCCTGCTGGCACTGGCTTGGTGGGCCACGCGGCCCGTGGACCCGGACGCGTTCTACACCCCGCCGGGCGTGCCCCCTGCGCAGGTCGGCGTCCTGCTGCGCCAGGAGGTGTACGAGCGGCAAGTACCCAACGGCGCACAGGCCTGGCGCCTGCTCTACACCACCTCCGATCTCCATGGCCGGCCTGTCCTGGCCAGCGCCATCGTCATGGTTTCGCGCCTGGCGCCGGCGGGTCCCCGCCCGGTGATCGCCTGGGCCCATGGCACCACCGGCGTGGCAGCGGGCTGCGCCCCCTCGCTGCTGGCGCAACCCTACGCCCATCTGCCGGCCCTGTCCGAGCTGCTGGCCGAAGGGTGGATCCTGGTTGCCACGGACTACGCGGGCCTGGGCACGCCCGGCCCCCATCCCTATCTGATCGGCCAGGGCGAAGCGCGCTCCGTGCTCGACGCGGTGCGCGCCGCACGTCGAATGCAGGGTCTGCAGGCTGACACGCGCACCGTCGTCTGGGGACACTCGCAGGGCGGCCATGCGGCGCTCTGGGCCGGCATGCTCGCGCCGCAGTACGCGCCGGACGTGCCCATCGCCGGTGTGGCTGCCATGGCACCCGCCACCGATCTGCCGGCCCTGGTGGACCGGGCCCAGCATGGACTGGTAGGACGCGTCATGTCCGCCTACATCCTGCAGGCCTACAGTGCCGCCTATCCGGATGTGCGCTTTGACGACTACACGCCCGGCTTGCGCGGCCTGCTCGCGAAAGACATGGCCCGGCGCTGTCTGGAAGGACCGCAGACCCTGTTCGCACTGGCCGAGGCCGCGCTCAGCGGCGGCAGCATCTTCGCCACCGCGCCGCTCGAAGGCGCGCTGGGCCAGCGGCTGGCGCAGAACATCCCGGCGCGGCCCCTGCCCGCCCCTCTGTTGATCGCCCAAGGCGAGGCCGACGCACTGGTGTGGCCCGACATCCAGGCGCGCTATGTCCAGCAACGCTGCCGCGCGGGCCAGCCCCTGGAATTCCGGCGCTATGCCGGACAGGACCACCTCTCCATCGTCGCGCCGGACTCACCCTTGACGCCACAACTCGTCGCCTGGACCCGGGACAGGCTGGCCGGGCGGCCTGCCAGCATGGGCTGTCAGGAGACGCGTGGCTGAATCCGTACCGAGGGATCGTGTGGTGTCCGCTGCGCCAGATGGAGCAACACGCCCACCGGGTCCCACACAACAGGCCTGGAGATAGAAGCTGAGCCCGCCGTTCCCCAGCAAGGCCAGCTGCTCGTCCGACCAGCCGACCTTCCAGCCCGGCGCTTCGCAGAGGGCCCTGGAGACCGCGAAGTCCTGAGCGGGGATGAAAGGACGGACCTCGGCGATGTGGAGCCGGGCCATGACCCGTGCCTTGTCGCGAGGAATTCCGCCATCTGACTCTCACACCGCGCCCATCATTTCGGCAAGAACAATAACCAGTAGATCAGCAGCACATTGAACAAGCCGCTCACCACCAGCAGCAGCTTCCACACAAAGGCCGGGTCGCGCTGCATCAGGGGCGAGGCCGGGGGCGCCGTCAGTGGTCGTGACGCCCCGCGTTCCAGCGCCAGCAGGAACTCCTCCGCGGTCTCGAAGCGCTGGCGCTTGTCGCGCGCCACGGCCTTGAGCACCACGTGGTCGAGCCAGATGGGCACCTCGGGGTTGTAGCGGCTGGGGGACTGCGGGTCGCGGTAGTAGCGGCCACTTTGATAAGGCAGTACCTCGCCGTAGGGCAGCTTGCCCTCGGTGAGCAGCTGGTAGAGCGTGACGCCCAGGGCGAAGAGATCGCTCTGCGCGTCAGGGGCTTCCGGGGGCACATCGGTGTCGATGCGGCCCGAGCGCAGGCTGAAACCCCATTGCTCGGGGTTGACGTAGCTGGGCGTGCCGGCGTGCAGCTCGCGCACGGCCGCGGGTTCGCGGCCGCTCAGGGCCACGCCCAGGTCCAGCAGACGCAGCACGCCGTCGGTGCCCAGGTGCAGGTTGGCGGGCTTGAGGTCGCGGTGCACCACGCTCTGGCGGTGCAGGCGGGCCAGGGCCTGCAGCACCTGGGTGGCCAGGTCCACCACCTGCGTGGGCGCAAAGCGGTGCTTGCGTGCCAGCATCTGCTGCAGGCTCTCGCCCGCATGCCAGTCGTAGAGCAGGTAGAAGGCGGTCTGCCCCTTGCCACCGGGCGGCGCTTCGTGCAGCTGCACCAGATGCTCGGCCGCGCGTGAACTCTGCATGCAACGCGCCAGCCAGGCCTCGTGGGCCAGGGCGGCGCATTCCTCGGGGTCGTGCGCGCGCGAGGGGTGCAGGGTCTTGAGCGCGTAATAAACGTACGGCTCCCCGGCGGAAGACCCGAGCGCCGACAGGCCGCCCTTAGGCGCGAGCGCCCCCTCGGGCGGCAGCGAGGACACGCCAGTGCCGAGCGTGGGGGCCATACCGCGCACGCGGTAGATCAGATTCACGCCGTTGTCGGCCACCACCTCTTCCACGCGCAGGCCGTCGATCAGATCACCGGGCTTGAGGCGCACGGGCACGGGCAGTTCCTGGGCGCTGCGGCTCACGTCCTGCAGCGTCGCGTCCAGCAGGCCCAGCACGCGCACGACGACGGCCGTGGCGTTGTCGTTGCTGCCGGCGCGCAGCGCCGCCTGCACCAGGCTGTCGGCAATGACCTGGGCCTGGGCGAGCTCCGCCAGCTCGGCTAGCTGGCGCAGGCGCACCGAACCGTGCACGCCGTCGCTCAAGAGGATGAAGACGTCGCCGACCTGCAGGTCGCCCTGCATATAGTCCACCACCAGGCGGTCTTCCGCGCCCACCACGCGCATGAGCTGGTGGCGGAAATCGCGGTGGGGCATGACGTGGTCCACCGTGAGCTGGGTGACCTGCCCTTCGCGCAGCAGATAGGCACGCGTGTCGCCCACATGGGCCAGGGTGTAGGAATGCCCGCGCAGCACCAAAGCGGTGAGCGTGGTCAGCCCGACCGCGGGTTCGCTGCGCCGGTTCGAGGCGGCGAGCCAGGCGTTCTGGGCAGCGATGATGCGATCGAGCGCGACCGTGGTGTCCCAGGTTTGGGGTGTGCCGTAGTAGTCGCGCACCAAGGTGGTGACCGTGGTCTGGGCAGCGTCGCGCCCCAGACCACCGGCACTGACCCCGTCGGCAATGGCCGCGATCACGCCCATGGCCTCGTGCCCCTCCTCGGGCAGCATGGCGCCAGCGAAATCCTCGTTGACGGGCTTGGCGCCGGCCAGCGAGGTGTAACCAATGTCCATTTCGAAGCTCATACATCGCTTTCCGCAAGTTTGATGCCCGTCGTGGTGCATTCTGCGCCAGCGCCTCGTCACCCTGCAGCAGCTGGCATGAGCCTTGCTTGAACTCTTGTGTACCCGGCCAAAGTTGGCCCCTCATCACTCTTCCGGTGCAAAGGCGGATCGGAAGCGGACAGGACAAAGGCGTCCACACATGCACTGCCCAGCGGCAGTTCATCTGTGGACGCCTTTTTTGTTTGGCACGCCTTATTTGGATGGACGGAGAGTTGCTTATGAAAAAACTCAAGCTGATCATGATCGGCAACGGCATGGCCGGTGTGCGCTCGCTGGAGGAACTGCTGAAGATCGCGCCCGATCTCTATGAGATCACGGTCTTCGGGGCCGAGCCCCACCCCAACTACAACCGCATCCTGCTCTCACCGGTGCTGGCCGGCGAACAGAAGCTGGAAGAGATCATCCTCAACGACTGGGCCTGGTACCAGGACAACGGCATCACCCTGCACGCCGGCTACACCGTGACCGAGGTGGACCGCGTCAAGCGCGTGGTCCACGCCAGCAACGCCAAGGGTGAAGTTATCAGCGCCGAATACGACCGGCTGATCCTGGCCACAGGCTCCAACCCCTTCATCCTGCCGGTGCCGGGCAAGGACCTGAAAGGCGTGCTGGCCTACCGCGACATCGCCGACACCGAGGCCATGATCGAAGCCGCCGCCAAGTACAAGCATGCCGTGGTCATCGGCGGTGGCCTGCTAGGCCTGGAAGCCGCCAACGGCCTGATGAAACGCGGCATGACGGTCAGCGTGGTGCATGTGATGCCCTGGCTGATGGAGCGCCAGCTCGACGACGTCGCGGGCAAGATGCTGCAGAAGTCGCTCGAAGACCGCGGCATGCGCTTCTTGATCGGCGCGCAGACGCAGGAACTGGTGGGCGGAGCCGACGGGCGCGTCAAGGCCGTGAAGTTCAAGGTCGGCAGCGAGGTGCCGGCCGACCTGGTAGTCATGGCCGTGGGCATCCGCCCCAACACGGCGCTGGCCGAGAAGATGAACCTGCACGTGAACCGCGGCATCGTGGTCAACGACACGCTGCAGACCACCACCGACGCCCGCATCTACGCCGTGGGTGAATGCGCCGCGCACCGTGGCATCGCCTACGGCCTGGTGGCCCCGCTGTTCGAGCAGGGCAAGGTGCTGGCCAACCACCTGGCGCAGTTCGGCATCGGCCGCTACACCGGTTCGCTCACCTCCACCAAGCTCAAAGTCACGGGCATCGACCTGTTTTCCGCTGGCAACTTCATGGGCGGCGAGGACACGGAAGAGATCGTGATGAGCGATCCGGCCGGCGGCGTCTACAAGAAGCTGGTGCTCAAGGACGACAAGCTCATCGGCGCCTGCCTCTATGGCGATACCGTGGACGGCAGCTGGTACTTCAAGCTGCTGCGCGACGGCCGCAGCGTGAGCGACATCCGCGACAAGCTGATGTTCGGCGAATCGAACATCGGCGACGCCGGCCACGAGGGCCACAGCAAGGCCG
>JAIERT010000064.1 GCA_019746735.1 Burkholderiaceae bacterium
GCTTGTACTGCTCGTTGACCCAGACCACCTTGCCCTGGCGGTCCACCAGCAGCATGCCCTCGCTGGCATTGGCGAAGAGGTCGAACATGGAGCGCGCCGCCAGCTCCAGAATGCTCTGGGCATCACGCGGCAGCACGTCCTTTTTTTCCATGCGGCAATGGTACAGTGACCCGCATGTTCCGCCCTCCCCGCTATCCCTGAGATGGAGACCTTGCGCATCGACAAATGGCTCTGGGCCGCGCGCTTCTACAAGACCCGCAGCCTGGCGGTGGAGGAGATCGGCAAGGGTCGTGTGCTCGTCAACGAGCACACGGTGAAGCCGGCACGCGAGGTGCGGCCCGGTGACCTGGTCTCTGTGCGCCAGGGTGCCGTCGTCCGCGTCGTGATGGTCAAGGGCCTGAGCGGACAACGCGGGCCGGCGCCGGTGGCGCAGCAGCTCTATGAGGAGACCGAGGCCAGTCGCCTGGCGCGTGAGGCAGCGGCCGAGCAGCGGCGCCTGGCGGCGGAGCCGGCGCTGAGCATTGAGCAAGGCAGACCGACGAAACGGGAGCGGCGGCAGCTGGACAAGGCCGGGTGGAATGATCGGTGGAGTGCGTCGGCCGACTGACCCGCCTGCACGCCTTTTTCTACGGCGTTTTTACACCCGCGGCATTGAAATGGGGTCTGTCGACTGGTTGCCCCGTCTTTGCCTTGGACACGCTTTTTCTTCTTGCATACACCCTTGACCTGCGACTGGACTTGAGCCTGAGCACCTGGGATGAACTACTGGAAACCGTCGACGCCTGCGTCCTGGACGAGCGCCGCCTCGGACGCGGCGAGGTGGCAGGCCGCCTGCGCGCGCGCCACCACCGCCAGTCGCCCTTGCTCGGTGGCGGCGTGGCCTTGATGAATGTCGAGATCCGGCACCTGCGGCGCAGTCGCCTGCTCTATCTGCGGACCTGCACACCGGTCTCTTTGGGACCACAGCAGGAGGCAGCCGACATCTTTGTCCAGCTGGCCGCTTATCCGGTCAGCCTGCGCGATCGCAGCCTGCTGGAGTACCTGCGCAACCAGCTGCCGCAACGACCCTTCCTGCAGGAGCTTCGTGCCTGCACGAGCTCGGCTACAGTGCAGGCCATGATCGAACGCTGGCTGGCCCCCCTGGGATCAGGCTGGCTGGAACCGCACTGACAACTCACACTGCAACGTGGATCCATCGTCCCCAGCCGACACACACGACGGGGAAGCCTCTCCCCCTGGCGGGCCCGCGCCCAAGGCAGGCACGCTGCTGGTCTGCCTTATGGCCGATGGCCAGGCGACGGAACTGGTACAGCAGGCCACGCTGCTCAGCCAGACACAAGTCATGCCCTGGCGGGTCGTTTATCTCGAAACTGTGGCCTCGCGCTACGCCAGCCCCCGAATCCGCCGGGCCCTGGCACACGCGCTGCAGGAGGCCGAGCAGGCCGGGGCCGAGGTACTGCGCCTGAGCCTGGAGATCGACTCGGCCAGCCGGGTCGTTTCGACCATCGTGCAACAGGCGCAAAGCGTGCGCGCCACCCATATCCTGCTGGGCAACCTGGCAATGGGACGGCGCTACTGGTTCAACACCGGTGAGCGCATCAGCGACTTTGCTGAGACCCTAATGGCCTACCTACCGCACACCCGAGTACACATCATGGCCAGCCCCGGCCCCCGGGAAGGGCCGCAGCGCTACCTGGAGCTCGCAAGTGAAACCACTGCAGCCCCCCTCGGGCGCCAGGCCATCGGGCGAGTGGTGGGCGTACTGGCGCTGTCCACCGCCTTGTGCGCGCTGATTGCACCCTACCTGCACCCGATCAACCTCAGTCTCATCTACATGGGCGGTGTGTTCTATATCGCACTGCGGCACGGGCTCAAGGCCGCACTGCTGGCGGTGCTGCTGGCCGTGCTGCTCTTCGACTGGATCTTCGTCGAACCCCGCTGGTCGCTCAAACCCACCGATCCGGAATACTTCTTCACTTTCCTGATCACCCTAGGTGTGGGCCTGGCCGTCAGCCGGCTGGCCTCGCAATCACGTCAGGCTGCGCTCCAGGCCCTGGTCATGGCCCAGCACTCACAGTCGCTGAGCCTGCTCTCCCAAAGCCTGGCCCGTGCGATGACGCCGCAGCAGATCACCCATGCGGTCACCAGCAGCATCGATCGCGACCTGGGCGCACAGGCCAGCTTGATCCTGCTAGACGCCGATGGGCGTCTGCCCTTAACCGGCGATGACCTAACCATGGTGCGGCGGGCTGAGCGCGTTTTGCGGGGCGAAACGCTGGCCCTGGCATGCCAGGGCTTCATCCTCGCAGCCGGCGGCACGCCGCTGGGGGTCTTGCTGGTCGACGGGCTGCCCGCACGCCATCAGGGAGCCGGCGATCTGCACCTGCTCCAGGCCTATGCCAATCAGGCAGCAGTGGCCATCGAACGCTGCCGCTACGCCCAGCGCAGCGAACAGGCCGCCATCGCGGCCGAAACCGAACGCATCCGCAACACCTTGCTGGCAGGCATCTCGCACGACTTCCGCACACCGCTGACTGCCATCATCGGAGCCGCTTCTGCCGTGCTGAGCCAGGGCAGCGTCATTACCCTGGAACAACGCAATGCCCTGGCCCAGACCGTGCTCGACCAAGCCACGCGCCTGCAATCGCTCACCAGCGACCTTCTGGACATGGCGCGCCTGCAGGAGGGTCGCGTACGACTCACCCCCGAGTGGTGTCCGGCAGAGGATCTGGTGCTGGATGCGAGGGCGGCCGTGGCCGGCGCCCTGGACCACCATGTGCTGGAATTCGACTTCGACCCTGACGACGTGGTCTGGTGCGACGCGACGCTGTTGGTGCAGGCCCTGGCCAACCTGCTGCTCAACGCCTCCCAGCACTCGCCAGCGGGCAGCCGCATTCAGCTCCGGATTGCGCTCACACCCGGCTGGTGGACGCTGAGCGTGCACGACGAGGGCCCCGGCCTCTCGGCCGGCAGTGAGCGCGAGGTGTTCCAGAAGTTCTACCGTGGACCGCAGGGCGGCGGCCAGGGGACGGGCCTTGGCCTGGCGATCTGCGATGTCGTGGCCCGTCTGCACGGAGGACGCATCGAGGCACATAACGACCATGGCGCGGTGTTCGAACTCACCCTGCCCCAACCCGAGGGCAAGCCGGAACTGGAGGAGGCCCTGCATGGCTAAGGCCCACAAACTGCTGGCGCTGGTGATCGACGATGAGGCGGCCATCCGCGAACTGCTGCGCACCACGCTGCAGGCCGAAGGCCTGGATGTGATCGAGGCCGCATCGGCACGCGAGGGCGCCACCCTGGCCGCCAACCGCAAGGCTGACCTCTTCCTGATCGACCTGGGGCTGGGCGATGGCGACGGGGTGGACCTGATACGCCAGATCCGGACCTGGAGCCACCGCCCCATCCTCGTGCTCTCGGCTCGCACGCAGGAGCAGCAGAAGGTCGAGGCGCTGGACGCCGGAGCGGACGACTACGTCAGCAAGCCCTTTGGCGTGTCCGAGCTGCACGCCCGCATCCGCGTGGCCTTGCGACACCATGGCCTGTCCCTGCACAGCGGCGCTGGATCCACCCTGTCCATGGGAACGGTCCACATCGACCTGGCGCGACGCACCGTGCTGCGCGAAGGTGCGGCCGTACGGCTGACCGCGACCGAGTGGCGCCTGCTCGAGGTGCTGGCACGCCACGCTGGGCGCCTGCTGACCCCACGGCTGCTGCTGCGCGAGGTCTGGGGTCCGGGTCACAGCGAGCAGGGCCATTACCTGCGCATCTACATCCGCCAGCTGCGCCGCAAGCTTGAAGCCGATCCGTCGCAGCCGCGTTATCTGCTCACCGAAACCGGGGCCGGCTACCGCCTGCTGCTCGACCCGCCCTCACCCTGAGGCCGCGCAGGACCGGTGCATCCACCGGTTTTTACGTCCGTTTTACGCCCGGAAACGTACCCTTGACACGCTGTCTCCAACCACCACGCCCCCCGGTGTGGACCACCCACCATGAAGCTTCTTCTGCGTCTGGCCGAGCGCATCGACGTGCTCAACAACCGTTTCGGCCAGCTGGCCAGCTGGGCCATCATCCTGTCCTGCGCGATCAGCTGCGCCAACGCCCTGGTGCGTTTCGGCTTCAGCGTCAGCTCCAACGCTTGGCTCGAGATCCAGTGGTACCTGTTCGCGGGCGCCGTGATGCTCGGCGCGTCCCTGGTGCTGAGGGTCAACGAACATGTGCGCGTGGACATCATCTACGGCCAGCTGCCGACCCGGGGCAAGGTCTGTATCGATCTCTTCGGTCTGGTGTGCTTCCTGCTGCCCGTGATGGCGCTGATGATCTACCTCTCGTTTCCACTCTTCCTGCACCAGTTCAATACGCAGGAGATGTCGCAGAACGCGGGCGGCCTGATCCGCTGGCCCGCGATGCTGCTGCTGCCCCTGGGCTTTGCCATGGTCTTCCTGCAGGGCCTGGCCGAGATCATCAAGCGCGTGGGCTGGCTGCTGCACGTGCATGAGATGAACCTGGTCTACGAGAGGCCTCTGCAATGAGCATCGAACTGTTCCCGCCCCTGATGTTTCTGGGGCTGATCCTGGTCATGCTGATCGGCTTCCCCGTCGCCTTCTCGCTGGCGGCCCTGGGCCTGTTCTGCGGCCTCTACGCTATCGAGATGGGCTGGTTCCCGCCCAACTTCCTGGGTAATCTGCCCCTCAACGTCTTCGGCATCCTCTCCAACGAGCTGCTGCTGGCCATCCCCTTCTTCACCCTCATGGGGGCCATCCTGGAGAAATGCGGGCTGGCCGAGGACATGCTGGACTCCATGGGGCAGCTCTTCGGCCCGGTACGCGGCGGTCTGGGTTATTCAGTCATCCTGGTGGGTTTCATCCTGGGCGCCATCACCGGCACGGTGGCCGGCCAGGTGATTGCCATGGCCATGATCTCGCTTCCGGTCATGATGCGCTACGGCTACAACACGCGTTACGCCACCGGCGTGCTGGCAGCGTCAGGCACCATCACCCAGCTGGTACCTCCCTCGCTGGTGCTGGTCGTGATGGCCGACCAGCTGGGCCAGTCGGTCGGCGACATGTACAAGGGTGCCTGGGGCCCATCGATCCTGCAGATCGTATTCTTTGCGCTCTATACCTTCATCCTCAGCCGCCTGCGGCCCCAGGACCTGCCTAGCGTGCCTGCCGAGGCGCGCACCCTGCAAGGCTGGGCCCTGTGGCGCAAATGCCTGCGTGGCATCATCCCCTCGGCCATCCTGATATTCACCGTGCTGGGCAGCATGGGAGGCCTGCCCGGCATCACGGTCGCGGTGGCCACGCCCACCGAGGCCGGCGCCATGGGCGCGGTCGGCGCCTGCATCCTGGCGGCCCTTCACCGGCGCCTGAGCTGGGAATTGGTGCGCGACGCCATGGCCGGCACCATGCGCATCACCGCGATGGTGGTCTTCATCCTGATCGGCTCGCGCGTGTTCTCGCTGGTCTTCCAGGGTGTGGACGGCGGCGCCTGGATCGAGCATCTGCTGAGCGACCTGCCAGGTGGCCAGATCGGCTTCCTCATCGTCGTCAACATCTTCATATTCTTCCTGGCTTTCTTCCTCGACTTCTTCGAGATCGCCTTCATCATCCTGCCCCTGCTGGGCCCGGTCGCCGCCAAGATGGGCATCGACCTGGTCTGGTTCGGCGTACTGCTGTGCGTGAACATGCAGACCAGCTTCATGCACCCCCCCTTCGGCTTCGCGCTGTTCTATCTGCGCGGCATCTCCGACACGCTCTTCAAATCAGGTGCCATCCGCCAAAAGGTGGCGTCACGCGACATCTACCT
Source organism: Burkholderiaceae bacterium (assembly GCA_019746735.1). Taxonomy (GTDB): domain Bacteria; phylum Pseudomonadota; class Gammaproteobacteria; order Burkholderiales; family Burkholderiaceae_C; genus Hylemonella. The sequence goes on from JAIERT010000064.1 coordinate 5,809, forward strand.
CGGTGCCATCCCCTGGGTGCTGCTGCAGTTGCTTCTGGTCGTTGTCGTCATCTTCGTGCCCCAGACCGTGACCGTCTTCATGGACGAGAAGGTGATCGTGGACTTGGACTCGGTGGTGATCGAGGCCCCTGTCCAGGATGAGAACGCTGAAGATAACCAACAGCGCACCGAGGATCTGTTGGAGGAGCTCCAGACCTCCCCGGCTCCAGCCAAGTGATGGGCACAAAGCAAAGCGCCGAAGTCGTTCCGTCCCCTCGCTGCGCCAGCGGCCCGGCTTTCCCCATGTCGCTACGCATCCTCGCGGTACTGGCGGTGCTGGCACTGGGCGGGCAGTCCTGGCGCACCCTGCAAGCCCTGCCTGTCTCGACCCTGCAGCCCGACACCCTGCTGCTGGCGGGGCTGGCAGCGTCCATCGTGCTGGCGGGGCTTTGGCATATGCTGCGCGCACGCACCTCGATCGACGCGACACATGTGACCCAATCCGGCCTGTGGACGCGCCATCTGTCGCTTGCAGAAGTACGGCGCATCGATATCCTGCACCTGCCAGGCCTGACCTGGCTCATCGCCCCGCGCGTACGCCTGCACATGAGCGGCCGCGGCAGCTATGTGGTCCACACCAGCGATCCGCGTGTGCTGGAACGTTTCTGGCTGCTGGCGATGGGTCAACCAACGCAGGCCAGCGCTGACGACGCTGGCATCTGATACCAACAATAGGGGATGGCTCGAAATTCGTCTTGCGCGAATGTTTAGAGGCTACCGCCCCCGCGCTGCGCGCGTCCGAAAACAGTCCCCCGGACTGTTTTCGTCGAACCAGGGGGTTTTCGTCATCCTCCGACTGCGCCAAAAACGAAGCCCCGCACTAGGCGGGGCTTGTTTTTGGCGACGGAGGCATTAGCAAGTTGCCCGCCAGGCCGCAAAAAACCTAGTTTTCCTTGGAGCTTTGCTCGTTTTACCCCATTCTTTACACAGAAAGGAAAACGGATGAAGCTTAACGACAAGAAGGTCCAATCCCTCATCAAGGCCGGCCGCCCCGGCAAATATACGGATGGCTACGGCTTGGTCCTCACAATCAACAAGACAGGGGGCGCCTACTGGCAGTGGCGGACCACAGGCCCCACCGGCAAGGAAACTACGGTCAGTTACGGAACCTACCCCTTGGTTAGCCTGGCCGAAGCCCGCGAAAAGCACCGAGACGCCAAGCGAATGAAGCTCGATGGGCAGAACCCCGTGGCCGCCCGGCAGCAGGCCAAGGTCCTGGCCATGATCAAGGCCGGCGACACCTGGGGCGACGCTGCGGACGAGTGGGTTGAGGTCATGACCTCCCGGTGGTCCGCGACCCACCTGGCCACCGTGAAGCAGCGAATCAGCAAATACCTCGGGCCACTCAAGCGCCGTCCGCTGACCGAGATCACGTCCCCGGAAATCTTGAGCCTGCTGCGCAAGATCGAGGACCGCGGGCACATCGAGACCACGAAGAGGGCGCGCGTCATCATCGGCCAGGTATTCCAATACGCCATGGCCCTCGGAAAGGTCAAACAGGATCCCAGCGCGCCCCTGGTCAAGGTGCTCAAAACAGCCGAGGAAAAGCATCACTCCGCGATCACGGACCCGGTGAAGCTCGGGCACCTGATCCGTGCCATTCGCTCATATACGGGCTCAGAGGTCGTGCGCAAGGCCATGGTCATCCAGGCCCTGACGTTCCAGCGCCCTGGCGAGGTCCGGGGCATGCGGTGGGATGAGCTTGATCTTGATGCGGGCATGTGGACGATCCCCGCCGTCCGCATGAAATCAACCCGTGCCAAAAAGGCCACTGGCGAACCGCACCTGGTGCCTCTGTCCAGCCAGGCCGTCAGGCTGTTGCGCGACCTGCACCCAGTAACCGCGCATCTGGATCTCGTGTTCCCTGGCCAGCGTGGCCAAGGGCGCTGCATCAGCGAAAACGCCGTGAGGGTTGCCCTGCGTGTTGATTCATTTCCAAACCTGAGCCATTTCTAACCGGATTCACGTCCAAATCTGAGCCACGTTATCCACCTATC
>JAIERT010000071.1 GCA_019746735.1 Burkholderiaceae bacterium
GTCTGGGCCTGACGCGCAAGCTGCGCGAGCATCCCAACTTCAAGACCACGCCCATCCTCATGCTCACCACCGAGTCGAGCGACCTCATGAAGCAGGCCGGGCGGGCGGCCGGAGCCACCGGCTGGCTGGTCAAGCCCTTCGACCCCGCGCGCCTGCTCGAGGTCATCAAGAAAGTCATCAAATAATCGGATCCCCGGCAGCTGCAGGCGGATCACAACAGGAGCCAGGTATGACCGAAGGACACCAGGACAGTGGCGGCGCAGGGGATGCGTTTGACCTGACCCAGTTCTATCAGATCTTTTTCGAGGAAGCGGGCGAGAACCTGGACCAGATGGAGCAGATGCTGCTCAATCTGAACCTGGAGACCGCCGACGACGAGGAGCTCAACGGCATCTTCCGCTGCGCGCATTCGGTCAAGGGCGGTGCGGCCACCTTCGGTTTCAGCGATGTGGCCGAGCTGACCCACCAGATGGAGTCGCTGCTGGACAAGCTGCGTCGCCACGAGCTGCAGCCCAACCCCATGATGGTCGATGTGCTGCTGGAATCGGCCGATGCCTCGCGCATGCTGCTGGCGCGCCATCAGTCCGGCGACAGCAGTGCGCCGCCGTCCACGGCCGATCTGGTGCGTCGCATCAGCGAGCTGGCCGCCGGTGGCATGCCCGCACCTGCTGCGGTTGCGGTGCCCGCGCCCGTGGTGGCTGCACCGGTGGTAGCACCGGTGCCGGTGGTTGCCGCCCCGGTGGCGCCCGCCAAGCCGGGCCAGCGTCAGATCGAAATCCGCATGGGGCCGCTGGAGCGGCTGGACCAGGTGGACGGCGTGAAGGACCTCTTCCGCGATATCGTCGGCCTGGGCGAGATCACCGAAGTGTCCAGTGATCGGGCCGACACACGGGTCTTCAGCGTCACGACGTCCTCCAGCAACGACGATCTGCTGGATCTGTTTGCCTTCCATGTGGCCCGTGAGCAGGTCCAGATCCGGGAGCAGGCGGCGCCGGCCTGGGTCGACCAGGCAGACCCGCCCCCGGGTGCCCCGGTCGCTCCGGCGCCAGGCTTCGGCTTTTTCGAGGGTGCGCCGGGCGTGCCGCAGGGCACTGCAGCCGCTGCACCGGCGGCTGGCGAGACCGCCCCGGTTGCGGCCAAGACCGGCCCGGCCAAGGCGGCTGCGGCCAGCCAGGTGGCAGCCCAGCCCGAGGCGGCCACCATCCGCGTGGCCATCAACAAGGTCGACCAGCTCATCAACCTGGTGGGCGAACTCGTGATCACCCAGGCCATGCTGGCCCAGAACAGCCGCGCCTTGGATCCCACGGCCAACCAGCAGTTGCTGGCCGGCCTGGCGGATCTGGATCGCAACACGCGCGATCTGCAGGAATCGGTGATGTCCATCCGCATGATCCCGATGTCCATCGTGTTCAGCCGCTTTCCCCGCATGCTGCGCGACCTGGCCAGCAAGCTGGGCAAGAAGGTCGAGTTCGTCACCCAGGGCGAGGCCACCGAACTGGACAAGGGCTTGGTCGAGAAGATCACGGATCCCTTGACCCACCTGGTGCGCAACAGCTGTGACCACGGTATCGAGATGCCGGCCGACCGGATCAAGGCGGGCAAGCCCGAGACCGGCACCATCACCCTGTCGGCGGCCCATCAGGGCGGCTCCATCGTGATCGAGGTGCGCGATGACGGTCGTGGGCTGAATCGCGAGAAGATCCTCAGGAAGGCGAAGGAGCGCGGCCTGGATGTCTCCGACCAGATGTCGGATGCCGATGTCTGGCAGCTCATCTTCGCCCCCGGCTTCTCCACGGCGGATGTCGTGACCGACGTGTCGGGCCGCGGCGTGGGCATGGACGTGGTGAAGAAGAACATCGCTGCGCTCAACGGCACCGTGGAAATTGATTCCTCCGAAGGCTACGGCATGCGCGTCTCCGTGCGCCTGCCCCTCACCCTGGCCATCATGGACGGCATGTCGGTGGGGGTGGGCGACGAGGTCTACATCCTGCCCCTGTCCTCGGTGGTCGAATCCTTCCAGGTCAAGGACGACGCGGTCAACACCGTGGCCCAGGGTTCGCGCCTGGTCAAGGTGCGCGACGAGTACATGCCTGTGATCGAGCTGGAAAAGGTCTTCCAGGTGCCGCGCGATGATGCCAAGTCCAGCGACATCATGGTGGTCGTGGAGGCCGAAGGCAGCCGTGTGGCCCTGCTGGTGGACGAGCTGCTGGGCCAGCAGCAGGTCGTCGTGAAGAACCTCGAAACGAACTACCGCAAGGTCCCCAATGTGTCGGGCGCCACCATCCTCGGGGATGGCAAGGTGGCCCTGATCCTGGATACCAGCGCCCTGGTGCGTCGTTCGCGTCATTGAGACTATAGGAGCCCATCGGTATGAATCAGCTGGCGGAAGAAGGCAAAGTGGCGGCGGGGCCGCGTGAATACCTCACATTCAGGCTCGACCAGGAGGAGTACGGCATCGATATCCTCAAGGTGCAGGAGATCCGGGGCTACGAAAAGCCGACGCGCATCGCCAATGCGCCGGCCTTCATCAAGGGCGTGGTCAACCTGCGCGGCACCATCGTGCCCATCGTCGACATGCGCCTGAAATTCAACTGCGCCCAGGCCGAGTACAACAGCTTCACGGTGGTCATCATCCTGAATCTGGGGCACCGTGTGGTCGGCATCGTCGTCGATTCGGTCAGCGACGTCATGGAGCTGGCGCAGGAGAACATCCAGGCGGCGCCCGACGTGGACGCCACGATCGACAACTCGGCCGTGGTCGGCCTGGGTTCCGTCGGCGAACGCATGCTCATCCTGCTGGACATCGAGAAGCTCATGTCCAGCGTCGACATGGGGCTGGTGTCTGTCGAGGCCTGATTCTTCTCCCTGACGTCCGAGCCTGCGCGCATGCCGACGATGGACAAAACTTCCAGAACCGCAAGGGCAGGAGCCGACCGATCGGGTGCCGAGGAGATCGCCGGCGGTGATCAGCAGGCGCGCGAGTTCAGCTGGACCCAGGCCGATTTCTCCCGCGTGCAGTCGCTGATCTACCAGCGTGCCGGCATCAGCTTGCACGACGGCAAGCACGCCATGGTCTACAGCCGCCTGTCGCGGCGCCTGCGTGAGACCGGGCACCAGAGCTTCCGGGACTATCTGGGCTGGCTCGAGTCCCACGACGGTCCCGAGTGGCAGGAGTTCGTCAACGCCCTGACGACCAACCTGACGTCCTTCTTCCGCGAGCAGCACCATTTCGACATCCTTGCCGAGCACCTCAAGGCACGGCCCGGGCAGGCCTGGCGTGTCTGGTGCAATGCCGCTTCCACGGGCGAGGAGCCTTACTCGATCATCATGACCGCGCTGGAGGCGCTCGGGCCGCAGGCCAGCTTCAAGCTCTGGGCCAGCGACATCGATTCCAAGGTGCTGACCACGGCGGCGCGTGGTGTCTACCGCAGCGAGTCGACCAAGGGGCTGGACATGGCGCGTCTGCAGCGGTTTTTCCTGCGCGGCAAGGGCAACAACGAGGGCCTGCTGCGCGTCAAGCCCGAGTTGCAGCGGATGGTGGAATTCCTCAGCGTCAACCTGATCCGCGATGACTGGCCGTTCCGCGAGCCCTTCGATATCGTCTTCTGCCGCAATGTCATGATTTACTTCGATGCCCCCACGCAGCGCAGCGTGCTGGAGCGCATTCATCGGGTCATGAAACCGGGCGGCTTTCTGTTTGTGGGCCACTCCGAGAACTTCAATGAATCGCGCGATCTGTTCGTGTTGCGCGGGAAGACGGTGTATGAACGTCGCTGAGCGTTTGTCAGGTCGAATGGCGGGTCGCCAGTGCGCCTTTCTGCGGGAGTCGTATGCGTGAAATGCCGACCCTGCGGCCGGTGACTTCTGGCGGTGCCAAGGTGCTTGCCGGGGGGCGTCTTTCGCGCGTGGACGAATTACGTGCCCAGGCGCGCAAGCCCGGTGAGGCATCGTTCTTCTATGCCGACCATCACTTCCAGTACGACGCGGTCAAGGTGCTGCCGGGGGAGTATTTCGTTTCCGGTGACGATGTGATGATCATGACCGTGCTCGGTTCCTGCATCGCCGCCTGCATCTGGGACGGCAAGGCCCGCTTGGGCGGGATGAACCATTTCATGCTGCCCGAGGGCGATGACGGGTCGGGTCGCTATGGCTCCTATGCCATGGAACTGCTGCTCAACGAAATGATCAAGATGGGAGCCCGGCGCGAGACCATGCAGGCCAAGGTGTTCGGTGGTGGCGCCGTCATGGCCGGGTTCACGACCATGAACGTCGGCGAGCGCAACACCAAGTTCGTGCTGGACTACCTGGCCACCGAGCGTATACCGGTGGTGTCGCAGGACGTGCTGGACATCCATCCGCGCAAGGTCTGCTTCTTTCCGGTGACGGGCAAGGCCCTCGTCAAGCGGCTCGCGCATGCTCATCCCGAGGCGCTGGTGGTCGAGGAGCGCAAGGGCAATGCCGCCACTGTGGCCAAGACGACGGCTGGCGGATCGATCGATCTGTTCTAGCGAGGTTGAATTTGAAGAAGATACGTGTGGTGGTGGTTGATGATTCGGCGCTGGTGCGCAGCCTGCTGGCCGAGATCATCAATCGGCAACGCGACATGGAATGTGTGGGAGCGGCCAATGATCCGCTGATCGCCCGCGAAATGATCCGCGAGCTCAATCCCGACGTGATCACGCTCGACGTCGAAATGCCACGCATGGACGGTATCGATTTTCTGGGGCGTCTCATGCGCCTGCGGCCCATGCCTGTGCTCATGATTTCCACGCTGACCGAGCGTGGCGCCGAGGTCACCATGCGGGCGCTGGAGCTCGGGGCGGTCGATTTCGTTGCCAAGCCCCGCATCGGGCTGGCCGAAGGCATCAAGGAGCTGTCCGACCAGATCGTCGAGAAGATCCGCGTCGCCGCCTCCGCCCATATCCGGCGTGCTTCAACTGCCGTGGCGCCCTCCGGGGCCGCTCCTGCCGCGGGAGTCCCTGCGGCTGCTCCCCCCAAGTTGCTGGGTCGCCTGTCCACCGAGAAGCTGATCTGCATCGGCTCCTCGACCGGCGGCACCGAGGCGGTCAAGGAGGTTCTGACGCGCATGCCGGCTGATTCCCCGGGCATCGTGATCACCCAGCACATGCCGCCCGGCTTCACCACCAGTTTCGCGACCCGCCTCAACGGCCTGTGCCAGATCACGGTCAAGGAGGCCGTCAACGGGGAGCGTATCCTGCCCGGCCACGCCTATATCGCGCCCGGTGGCAGGCATCTGCGCGTCGATCGCAGTGGTGCCAACTACGTGGCGGTGGTCGAGGACGGTGAGCCCGTCAATCGCCACAAGCCTTCCGTCGAAGTCCTTTTCCACTCCTGCGCCCAGGTCGTTGGCCCGAACGCCTTTGGCATCATGCTGACCGGCATGGGTAACGATGGTGCCAAGGCCATGCGTGAGATGAAAGACGCCGGCAGCTACAACTATGTGCAGGACGAAGCCAGTTGCGTGGTCTTCGGGATGCCGCGTGAGGCGATCGCCCACGGTGCAGCCGACGAGGTGCTCCCCCTGACGTCCATCGCGCCAGCTTTGCTGGCCCGCCTGAGCAGCGGCGGCGGCGACCGTTACCGCGTCTGAGCCTCTCCGCCGGGTTCAGGCTCGCGCCGACAGCGCCTCCCAGCGGCCCAAGGCGGTCATCAGTTCGGTCTCGAGCGCCGCATCGCGGCTGTAAAGCGAGGCGGCGCGTTGCGGGTCGCTGGCGTACAGACTGCCGTCGGCCAGCTCCTTTCGGACGACCCCTTGCTCTTTCTCGAGCGCGTCGATCAGATCGGGCAAGGTCTCCAGCTCGCGCTGTTCCTTGTAGCTGAGCTTGCTGCCGCGAGCAGGGGCTGCGCCGGTCCCTGATGCGGGCGATGTGGTCGTGGCCCTTTCGGCGGCAGTGGGCGTGGCGGCAGACCGTATGGCCAGGCTGCGCTGTGATTGCAACAGCCAGTCTTCAACACTGCCCTCGTACTCCCGCCACTGCCCCTCGCCCTCGTGCGCGATGATGCTGGTCACCACGTTGTCCAGAAAGCTGCGGTCATGGCTCACGAGGAACACGGTGCCCGGATAGTCCTGCAGCAGATCTTCCAGTAGTTCCAGGGTGTCGATGTCCAGATCGTTGGTGGGTTCGTCTAGAACCAGCACGTTCGCAGGTCGGGCGAACAGGCGCGCCAGCAGCAGACGGTTGCGTTCTCCGCCCGAGAGTGAGCGCACGGGTGAATTGGCCCGCGCTGGCGAGAAGAGGAAATCCCCGAGATAGCTCTTGACGTGCTGGCGCTTGTTGCCGATCTCGATCCACTCGCTGCCCGGGCTGATGAAGTCCTCCAGCGTGGCATCCAGGTCGAGCGCGTCGCGCATCTGGTCGAAGTAGGCCACCTGCAGATTCGTGCCGGTGCGTACCTGGCCTTGATCGGGCTGCAGTTCGCCCAGGATCAACTTGAGCAGGGTGGTTTTCCCGGCGCCGTTGGGGCCGACGAGCCCGATCTTGTCGCCGCGCAGCAAGGTGGCTGTGAAGTCCTCGACGATCTTGCGCGTGCCAAAAGACTTGTGCACCTTGGTCAGCTCGGCCACCAGCTTGCCGCTGGGCGCGCCTGCGGCGATGTCCATGCGAACACGGCCTACGGCTTCGCGCCGTGCCGCGCGTTGCGCGCGCAATTGTTCCAGCCGTCCGATGCGACTCTGGCTGCGCGTGCGCCTTGCCTCCACGCCTTTGCGGACCCAGACCTCCTCTTGGGCCAGCAGCTTGTCGGACTTGGCGTTGACCACGCTTTCCTGCGCCAGCTGATCCGCCTTCAGTGTGAGGTAGGCCGCAAAGTTGCCCGGGTAGCTACCCAGGCGGCCACGATCCAGCTCCACGATCCGGGTGGCCGTGGCATCCAGGAAGGCGCGGTCGTGTGTGATCGTCACGACGCTGCCCTTGAAATCACGCAGCAGGGCTTCGAGCCACAGGATGGAGTCCAGATCCAGGTGGTTGGTCGGCTCGTCCAGCAGCAGCACATCGGGGCGCATCACCAGCGCGCGCGCCAGGGCCACCCGTTTGCGGGTGCCACCTGAGAGCGTGTGGACATGCGCTCCCGGGTCCAGGTGCAGGCGTTGCAGCGTCTCTTCGACGCGTTGCTGCCAGTTCCAGCCGTCCTGCGCTTCAATGGCGTCCTGCAGCTGGTCGAGCTCGCCCTCCCCGAGGGAGTAGCGCTCGATCAGTTCGATCACGGGCAGCAGGCCCTCGTGGGCGGCCTCGAAGACGGTGCTGTCCGCGGCGAAGATGGGTTCCTGCGGCACATAGGCGACGCGCAGGCCTTGCTGCAGCTGCAGATGACCGTCATCCAGCCTTTCGAGGCCCGCGAATATCTTGAGGAGCGAGGACTTCCCGGTGCCGTTGCGGCCGATCAGGCCGACGCGCTCGCCGATCTCCAGGCTGAAGTCGGCGTGATCGAGCAAGGGGACGTGGCCAAAGGCCAGCTGAGCATTGAGTAGGGTAAGGGCTGCCATGGTGTTGCGGGGATTATCCTCGCCACCCGCCTGCCCGGTTGGCAGGTTGACGTACCCTCAAAAAGTTGTGCTATAGTTGCGGGCTTCGCTCTTGAAACAGGGCGATGAAGCCAGCACAAACCAGTCGGCGCAAGTCACCGGTCAGCTCTTCGGCAAAAAGAGCGGCTTAAAAAATTCATGTCATCGTGTTGACGGGGTTGAAAAAACAGTGCTAGAATTCAAGGCTCAGCTGATCGCAGCTAAGCAAGCGCAAGACGGTAAGTTTTGCGGTGGTTCCTTAAAAACATACAGCCGATAAGCGTGGGCGTTTGAAGGCGATTGCCAAGTTCTTCGGAACTAAGTGCAAGTCACTT
>JAIERT010000245.1 GCA_019746735.1 Burkholderiaceae bacterium
AGGCCACCACCAGATCGGTCTGACGCGCCAGAAAGGCCGGCAGCTGCAGGATATCCACCACCTCGGCCACGGGCGCGGCCTGCCAGGGTTCGTGCACATCGGTCAGCACGGGCACGCCGAACTCCTTCTTCACCGCCTCGAACATGCGCAGGCCCTCCTCCAGACCCGGGCCGCGGTAGGAGTGGATGGACGAGCGGTTGGCCTTGTCGAAGCTGGCCTTGAAGACATAGGGCATGCCCAGCTTGCGCGTCACGCGCACGTACTCGGCACAGGAACGCAGGGCCAGGTCCTGGGACTCCAGCACATTGATCCCGCCGACCAGCACCATGGGGCCGTGGTTGTTGAATTCGATGTTCATTTCGCTGCCTGCCTTTGAACTGCCGGAATGAAAAAAGCGGCGCTATCTTTTGAATAGCACCGCTTCTGGAATCACCTGGGGTGGCTGATGGGACTCGAACCCACGACAACAGGAATCACAATCCTGGACTCTACCAACTGAGCTACAGCCACCGCGAGCCCGAGATTATAGCCCGAATCGCTTCAGGATCCGTTGCCGGCGGCGCCATCGGCCGGACGCGGCACCTTGATCTGGGCCTTGAGCCGGTCCTGCAGCAGGCGGTAATAGGCCTGCCCCTCCGCCTGCATCCACCACTGGGCGTACTGGGCCCGCTCCTGGCGCTGCGCGTCGGCGGCCGGAGCTGCACGCTCGATACGCTTGTTGACCCGGGCGATGGCGTAACCCTGGGCGCCCAGGTCCACCCCCACCCACTGGGGCAGCTGGGCACTGTCGGCACGCAGCACGGCGTCAAGCACGGCCTGCGGCAGGTTCTGGGATTGGTCACGTGACAGCAGCTGAGGCGCCGAGAGTCTGGCCTCGGCCGGCGCGGCCTTCCAGGCGGCCAGCTTCTGCTGCCCCTCCTGGCGCGCGAGCTCGGCTGCGCGGGCCTGCACGACGCGCTCGCGCACGGTGGCACGCACCTCGGCCAGCGGCAGCGTGCGCGCGGGGGCATGTTCGACGATGCGCGCCGCGGCCAGCTGGCTGGGAGCGATCTCCACCGCCTCGGTGTTGCGCTTGTTGCTGACCGCGTCAGGGCTGAAGACGGCCTCGAGCAGCTTGGCACTGGCCAGCACGCCACGGGCACCGGGTGCCGGCTCGCGCAGCAGGCCGCTGGCCGTCTGGACCGTCAGTCCGAGCTTGTCGGCCACGGGCTTGAGGCTGTCGGACTGCTCGTAGACACCGTTGGTGAAGATCTCGGCGGCTTCGGCGTACTTGGCGCGGGCCTGCTGGTTCTTGAGGTCTTCTTCCAGGCTGGCGCGCAGCTCGGCAAAGCTCTTGGGCTTGGGCGCCTTGATGTCGGTGACGCGGATGATGTGGAAGCCGAAGTCGGACTCGACCACGCCGCTGATCTCACCCTTCTTGAGCGCAAAGGCCGCGTCCTCGAAGGGTTTGACCATGGCGCCGCGGCCAAAGTAGTCGAGGTCACCACCATTGGAGGCCGAGCCCGGGTCCTGCGAATGCTTCTTCGCGAGTTGCGCGAAACTCTCGGGGGCCTTGCGCGCCTGGGCCAGCAGTTCCTCGGCCTTGACGCGGGCCTGCTGGCGCTCGTCGGCCGGGGCGTCCTTGGCCACCGCGATCAGGATGTGGCTGGCGCGGCGTTCCTCGGGGCCGCTCAGGCGCGCGGCGTTCTGCTCGTAGTAGCTGCGCACATCCGCCTCGTTGAGGCGGATGGTCTTGCGCACGGCGTCGATGTCAAGCACGATGTACTCGATGCGGGCCTGCTCGGGCGCCTGGAACAGGCTCTGGTTGGCCTGGTAGAAGGCCTCGAGTTCGGCATCGGTCGGCTGCACGCGGGCGGCGTAGTCGGCCGTGACGAAACGGGCCAGTTGCACCTCGCGACGCTCGAACCAGGCCCCCAGGGCCAGGTCGGCCGGCACGCCAGCGATGAAGGCGGTCTGCGCCACGCCGGCCTGCACCTGACGCGCGGCCAGGTCGGCGCGCATGCGGGCCTCGAACATCTCGGGGCTCATGCCCTGGCGGCCCAGCAGGTCGCGATAGCGCTCCATGTCCAGGCTGCCATCGGCACGGCGCAGCTGGGCGATGGCAGGAATGGACTGCAGCTCGCGTGCCAGACGGACGTCGCTGGCGCCCAGTCGGGCCTCCTGCGCGGCCTGCTGGAACACGCGCTCGCGCACCAGACGCTCCAGCGTGGCATAGCGCACGGACTCGGAGTCCAGCAGCTTGGCATCGAGGGTGGGCATGAGCTGGCGCACACGCTCGACTTCCTCGCGATGCGCGGCCTCCCACTCGGCGTTGGTGATCTCCACCTTGCCGACGCGCGCAACGGTGCGCTCCCGCTCGTTCATGCGGCTGTAGCCGTCGATACCGACCAGCACAAAGGACGGAATGATCAGCAGGAACAGCACGACCATGAGGATCTTGGTATGCCTGCGTACGTGTTCAAACATGGGCGCGCTCTCCAACGAAAAAATAAAAAAGGCGAACTCGCCGTTCGCCTTTGCCTGGGTGGTGGGTGCTGACGGGATCGAACCGCCGACCTACGCCTTGTAAGGGCGCCGCTCTACCAGCTGAGCTAAGCACCCCACCGGAACAGGTCAGTTCAGTGCATCCTTCAGGGCCTTGCCCGGACGGAACTTCGGCACCTTGGCGGCCTTGATTTTAATCGCAGCGCCGGTGCGGGGATTGCGGCCGGTGCGGGCAGCGCGCTTGCCCACGGCGAAGGTGCCAAAACCCACCAGAGACACCGAGCCACCCTTTTTCAGCGTGGTCTTGACAGCGCCGATGGTGGACTCGAGAGCACGCGTGGCAGCAGCCTTGGAGATATCGGCGTGCTTGGCGATGTGTTCGATCAGTTCAGTCTTGTTCACAAAGATCCCCTTGTAATGGAAACGACGTTAATCAGTTTGTCTCTTGAATAATTCTGGCTCTCCGCTCCGGCGGGCTGACCGAATGCGGTTGGCTAGGCCGGCCGCTTGCACGGCTGCATGGAATTAGAGCCACGGACTACAGCCGTGTCAACAAGGCATGCGGCATTACAACAGCGTGGGGGCGAATTCTAGACGCATTTCAGAGGCAAACACCTGTGCCAGAACACAAAAAAATTCATGCACGGCATCCCGACTTCACGCACGCGCCAAAATGGGTTAGGACCTGCTCAGCGTGCCGCACGCACCACCAGGCTGACACCGATGGCTGTCAGCGCGGTGCCCACCAGCGTGGTCAGCGTGATGGGCTCGGCGAACAGCAGCCAGGCCATGAGCGCGGTGGTGGGGGGCACCAGGTAGAGCAGGCTGGTGACGCTGGTGGCCGCTCCCCGCTGGATCAGCAGATACAGCAGCGAGCTGCCGCCCAGTGTGAGCCCCAGCACCGACCAGGCCATGGCGCCGGCCAGCTCCCAGTTCATGCTGCCCTGCACATCAACCCATCGCACAGCCTCGGTCTCGAACAGCGCGAGCGGCAGGGTCACGACGAGAGCCGCAAGCAATTGGACGGCATTGGCACTGCGCACATCGCAAGGTGCTACAAAGTGTTTCTGGTACAGCGTGCCGACGGTGATGCTCAGCAGGGCCAGGACCGCCAGCCCCATGTTGAAGGCGGTGGCCTCGCCACCGGCACCGAACTTGCGGGCCACAACGAGCGTCAAGCCTGCAAAGCCCAGCGCCAGGCCCAGCCACTGGCGACGCGTGACCGAGGAGCCGCGGGACGAGAGCCAGATGGCCGTGAGCACCGGCTGCAGGCCCACGACCAGGGCCACGAGACCCGAGCCCATGCCGGCCTTGACGGCCGCCCACACCCCGCCCAGATAGCCCGCATGCATGAGCACGCCGGTCACCCCCATGTGCAGCCACTGCGTGCGCGTGGCGGGCCAGGCGACGCGTGCCAGCAGGATCCAGGGCAGGAAGCAGAGGATGGAGAGCACATAGCGCCAGGCCAGAAAGGACAGGGGCGGCGCATGCGGCATGCCGTAGCGCGCCACGATGAAGCCCGTGCTCCAGATCAGCACGAAAACCAGGGGCATGGCCCGCAGCAGGGCCTGGCTGTCGCCGCGTGGACTCATGGGCGAACCCGGCTCATTTCACGCGGGCACGGATTTCCGGCAGAGCCTTCTGCAGGTAGTAGACCATGGACCAGACCGTCAGCACGGCGGAGATCCAGATCAGACCGGTGCCCCAGAGATGGGTATCGATGAGGCCGAACAGGTGGTCGTGATACAGCAGGAAGGGAATGGCGACCATCTGCACTGTGGTCTTCACCTTGCCCAGCATGTGCACGGCCACACTGCGGCTCGCGCCGATCTGCGCCATCCATTCACGCAGGGCCGAAATCGCGATCTCGCGGCCGATGATGATGAGCGCGACGAAGACATCGATGCGGTCCAGGTGCACGAGCACCAGCAGGCTGGCGCAGACGAGAAACTTGTCGGCCACCGGATCGAGGAAGGCGCCGAAGGACGACACCTGGTTGAGCCTGCGCGCGAGATAGCCGTCGAGCCAATCCGTGAGTGCGAACAGCACGAACATCACGGTGGCGATCAGGTTGCGGGTGGTGGGTTCCAGCGGCAGGTAGAACACCCCGACGATGAGCGGGATCGCGACGATGCGCGTCCAGGTCATGAGGGTGGGGATGGTGAAGAACATGGGCCGCATTGTGGCATGGCCAGCCGGGCGCATCAGTGCAGCGCACGGTAGATGGCCTCGGCCAGCTCGTGCGAGACGCCATCCACCGAAGCCAGGTCCTCCACGCTGGCTGTCGCCACGCCGCGTACGCCACCGAAGCGCTGCAGCAGGCGCGCACGCCGCTTCGGGCCGATGCCCGGTATGTCCTCCAGCTTGCTGCCACCCGTGCGCACCTTGGCACGCGCCGCACGCATGCCCGTGATGGCGAAGCGGTGCGCCTCGTCGCGGATCTGCGCCACCAGCATCAGCGCCGCCGAGTCCTTGCCCAGGTACACCTTCTCGCGCCCGTCGGCAAAGACCAGCTCCTCGAGACCCACCTTGCGGCCCTCGCCCTTCTCCACACCGACAATGAGCGCGAGATCCAGGCCCAGCTGCTCGAAGACTTCGCGCGCCATGGCCACCTGGCCCTTGCCGCCGTCGACCAGCACCAGATCGGGCTGGCGGTCGGTGCCCTCGGTGGCCATCCCGCCCCCGCCCCTCTCCGCGTCGTCCCGGCCTTCGCGCAGCGCCTGGGCCAGCCGCGCATAGCGGCGCGTCAGCACCTGGCGCATGGCCGCGTAGTCGTCCCCTGGCGTGATGCCGTCGATCTTGTAGCGCCGGTACTCGCTGTTCTGCATCTTGTGGTGGTGAAAGACCACGCAGGAGGCTTGTGTGGACTCGCCCGCCGTGTGCGAAATGTCGAAACATTCGATGCGCAGCTCGTCCAGCCGATCCTGCGGCAGGGTCAGAGCCTCGGCCAGCGCGCGGGTGCGGGCCTGCTGCGAGCCCTCCTCGGCCAGCAGGCGCGCGAGCTGCAGGCCGGCATTGGTCTGCGCCATCTCCAGCCAGATGCGGCGCTGCTCGCGCGGCTGGTGGATGGCGCGGATCTTCAGGCCCGACTGTTCCGACAAGGCCTCGACCAGGCGCTTGTTCACCGGCACGCTGGTGATCAGGGTAGGCACGGCCGGCACCTCCACATAGTGCTGGGCAATGAAGGCCTCGAGCACCTGCACTTCTACCGGTGTCGGCTCGCTGCCTTCGTCCTCGCTGAGCTGCAGGGCCGCGGCATCGTCAACATGGGTGGGGAAATAGGCCCGGTCGCCCAGATGCCGCCCGCCGCGCACCATGGCCAGGTTGACGCAGGCCCGCCCGCCCTGCACCTGCACGGCCAGGATGTCCACGTCACGGTCGTCCGTGCTCTCCACCGCCTGCTGGTGCAGGACATTGGAAAGCGCCGAGATCTGGTCGCGCAGCTCGGCCGCCTGCTCGAACTCCAGTGCCTCCGAATGCGCCTGCATGCGGCCTTCGAGCTGCTGCAGCACCTGCTGGGTCTCGCCGCGCAGAAAGGCTTCGGCATGCGCCAGGTCCTGGGCATAGGCCTCGGGCGTCACCAGGCCCACACAGGGACCGGAGCAGCGCTTGATCTGATAGAGCAGGCAGGGCCGCGTGCGGTTGGAGAAGACCGTGTCCTCGCAGGTGCGCAGACGGAAGACCTTCTGCAGCAACAGGATGCCCTCCTTCACCGCCCAGGCACTCGGATAGGGCCCGAAGTAGTGGTGCTTTTTCTCCACCGCGCCGCGGTAGTAGGCCACACGCGGCCAGGCACTGGCAGAGCGCGGCTCCTTGCCCTGGGCGACCGTGATCTTGAGGTAGGGATAACTCTTGTCGTCGCGGAACAGGATGTTGTAGCGCGGATGCTGGGTCTTGATGAGGTTGTTTTCCAGCAGCAGGGCCTCGGCCTCGCTGCGCACCACCGTGGTCTCCAGCCGCACGATCTTGCCCACCATGTGGCCGATGCGTGTGCCATCGTGGCTCTTCTGGAAGTAGCTCGAGACGCGCTTCTTGAGGTTGCGTGCCTTGCCCACGTAGAGCAGGCCACCCTCGGCGTCGAAATAGCGGTAGACCCCCGGCAGCCCGGGCAGGGCCGCCACCTGGGCCAGCAGCTCCGCGCTGTGCACGGCGGCCTGTTCCCGCTCCTGGCTTTCGACATCCTCGTTCTGCATGGGCCGTATTGTGGACAATTCCGGGATGCAATCCGGGTACCGCTGGGACATTTTCTGCAAGGTCATCGACAACTACGGCGACATCGGCGTCTGCTGGCGCCTGGCACGCCAGCTTGCGGCGCGCGGCCAGGCCGTGCGTCTGTGGGTGGACGATGCCAGCGCCTTGCGCTGGATGGCGCCACAGGGCTGTGCAGGCGTGGAGCTACGACCCTGGACCATGCCACTGGACCTGCAAGGCCTGGCCCCGGGCCAGGTACTGGTCGAGGCCTTCGGTTGCGAGCTGCCCCCGGAGTTCGTGCAACACTACGTGGACTGGCGCGCCGCCGATGGCCAGCCCACGCGCTGGATCAACCTCGAATACCTCTCGGCCGAAGCCTATGTGGAGCGCAGCCACGGCCTGCCCTCACCCGTCATGCATGGGCCGGGACGCGGACGGGTCAAGCGTTTTTTCTACCCGGGCTTCACGCGCGCCACGGGTGGCCTGCTGCGTGAACCGGATCTGATGCAGCGCCAGGCCCGCTTCGACCGGCCGGCCTGGCTGGCCGCCCTGGGCATCCCCGACGCGGGCGGACGACCCCGGGTCTCCCTGTTCTGTTATGAGCCGGTCGCCCTGCCCGACCTGCTGAAGCAGCTGGCCGCTCAGCAGGGGCAGCTGCTGGTCACCGCCGGTCGCGCCACGGCGGCCGTGCAGGCCCAGGCCCTGCCGGCCGGACTGGCGGTGCATTACCTGCCCTACCTGAGCCAGGACGATTACGACCACCTGCTCTGGGCCTGCGACCTCAATTTCGTCCGCGGAGAAGATTCGCTGGTGCGCGCCCTCTGGTCCGGCCGGCCTTTCGTCTGGCAGATCTATCCGCAGGACGATAACGCCCACCACGCCAAACTGGACGCCTTTCTGCGCCAGATCCAGGCGCCGGCCTCGCTGCAGGCCTGGCACCACACCTGGAACGGCCTGGACGCCCGCGCCCTGACCTGGCCCGACCTGCCCGCCTGGCAGACCGCTGTCCTCCAGGCCCGGCAAGACCTGCTGGGCCAGACCGACCTGCTCAGCCGCCTGCTGGAATTCGCAGACTCGCCCTGAGAGCACCCATCGCCCCGAAAAAACGATAAAATTCAAGGCTTTGCGGAAAGCAGCGGCCCGCCCGTCGGCTTCCCGACAACCACCGCAGGAACACACCAGCCCCACAGGGAGCCAGGGGGTCTGAGCGGTCAACCGAATCAGCACTACGGAAACACTATGAAGATCGCTCAGGAAATTCGCGCCGGCAACGTGATCATGCACGGCAAGGACCCC
>JAIERT010000220.1 GCA_019746735.1 Burkholderiaceae bacterium
GGCGTTTCGCCTGGCTGGGCCTGCTCAGCGTGGGCGCCTACAACGCGCTGCAGTACCTCGCGCTCAAGACCTCCTCGCCCATCAACGTCACGCTGGTGGCGGCGAGCATGCCGATCTGGATGCAGCTCATCGGCCGCCTCTTCTTCGAGGCGCCAGTCTCGCGCCGCCAGATGCTCGGGGCCGTGCTGTCCATCGCCGGGGTGCTGCTGGTCCTCAGCCGCGGCCAGCTGGACGCGCTGCTACAGGTGCAGCTGGTCGCGGGCGACGTGTACATCCTGATCGCGGCCATCTGCTGGGCCTTCTACAGCTGGATGCTCGCGCGCCCCGGCGACGAGCCTGCCACCATCCGCGGCGACTGGGCCGCCTTCCTGATGGCGCAGATCGTCTACGGCCTGGCCTGGTCGGCCCTGTTCGCCGGTGGTGAGTGGCTGGTGACCGACCAGCCCACGGTCTGGGGCTGGCCGCTGGTGGCGGCGCTGGTGTTCGTGGCCGTCGGCCCGGCCGTGCTGGCCTACCGCGCCTGGGGCATCGGCGTGCAGCGCGCCGGCCCCACGGTGGCCAGCTTCTTCGGCAACCTCACGCCCCTGCTCGCCGCCCTGATGTCAGCGGCGCTGCTGGGGGAGCTGCCCCAGCTCTACCACGCGGCGGCCTTCGTGCTCATCGTCGCCGGCATCGTGGTGTCGTCGGTGCGGCGTTGACCCACTCACCTCAAGTCGATGATTTAAACCAGAGCACCCACGGAACTAGCTTCGCCAGGCCGCTGGGTGCGTCCCCCTCCCGCCGCAGGCGAGAGAGGGGGAAGCGGCGTAGCCGCTCAGGGGGTGCTCACTCAATACGTGCCGGGATAGGCGCCACCATCGGCCAGCACGTTCTGGCCGTTGATGTAGCCGCCATACTGGCTGCAGAGGAAGGCACAGATGGCACCGAACTCCTCGGCCGTGCCGAAGCGCTGGGCCGGGATGGTCAGACGGCGTGCATCGGCGATGTCGTCGATGCTCTTGCCCGTCTTCTTGGCGGCCCCTTCCATGGTGGCCTTGAGGCGGTCGGTGTCGAAGGCGCCGGGCAGCAGGTTGTTGATGGTCACCCCCTTGGCCGCGATCCTGGGGTTGCGCGCCACACCGGCGACGAAGCCCGTCAGGCCGCTGCGCGCGCCGTTGGACAGGCCCAGGATGTCGATCGGCGCCTTCACCGCACTGGAGGTGATGTTGACGATGCGGCCGTAGCCGCGCGCGGCCATGCCATCCACCGTGGCCTTGATGAGCTCGATGGGCGTGAGCATGTTGGCGTCCACCGCCTTGATCCAGGCCTCGCGGTCCCAGTCGCGGAAGTCGCCGAGCGGCGGGCCGCCCGCATTGGTGACGACGATGTCGAAATCCTGGCGCTGGGCGAAGATGGCCTCGCGCCCGGCCGGGGTCGTGATATCGACGGGCACGGCCAAGACGTCCACGCCCTTGTTCTCAGCGCGCAGCTTCGCCGCTGCGGCCTGCAGCGCCTCGGCGCCGCGCGCGACCATCACGACGTTCACGCCTTCGCGTGCGAGCGCCTGGGCACAGCCGTAGCCCAAGCCCTTGCTCGCGCCACCCACGAGCGCCCACTTGCCTGCAATTCCGAGATCCATGATGTGTTTCCTCTGTGTCGACGATGAATGAAAGAGATGATAAGGGCGACTTCAGGCTGCTGCGGGCCTGGCCGCCCTGCTGAACACGTAGATGCCCGCGAGCACCAGCACCGTGCCCGCCACGATCCAGGCCGTGAAAGGCTCCCCCAGCAGCCACACACCCAGCAGGATGGTGGACATCGGGCCCACCATGCCGGCCTGCGCCGCCGCGCCGGCGCCGATGCGCTCGATGGCCATCATGACCAGCAGTACGGGCACGGCCGTGCAGGCCACGGCATTGAGCAGCGAGAGCCAGATCACCGGCGGCGCCACCTGCGCGGCCGACAGCGGACGCAGCAGCAGGAACTGCACGATGCACAGCACGCAGGCCACGCTGGTGGCCAGGCCCACGAGGCGCAGCGAGCCCAGGCGCTGCACCAGTTCGCCGCTGTAGCTCAGGTAGAAGGCGTAGCTCACGGCACTGAGGAAGACGAGCAGCGAGCCCCAGGCCACGTCGGCACCGGCCAGCGTGAGCTCGTGGCCGAAGACCAGCAGCACGCCCAGGTAGCTGATCAGCGTGCCCAGCAGCTGCGCGCGGCTGGCCCGCCTGCCGTAGAGCAGCCAGCCGATGACGAGCACCAGCGTGGGCGTGAGATAGAGGATGAGCCGCTCGAGCGAGGCCGTGACATAGGCCAGGCCCGCGAAGTCCAGAAAGCTCGCCAGGTAATAGCCGGAAAAGCCCAGGCCCAGCACGCCCCACCAGTCGCGCGCCTCCAGCGGCGCCTTGCCGCGACTGGCCCACCAGGCCATGCCGGCGAACAGCGGCAGCGCGAACAGCATGCGGTACATGATGAGCGTGACCGCGTCGACGCCGTAGCGGTAGGCCAGCTTGACGATGATGGCCTTGCCGCTGAAGGCGATGGCGCCGACGACGGCGAACGCGAAACCGGTTGCTGCTTTTTCAGGCGCAACCGATGCCATGCTCAGAAACCCGCCGCCAGGCCGTCACGGCGCGGGTCGCTGGCCGCGACGTAGCCTTCGACCTTGGGATCGCCCGCGCGCCAGATGAACTGGCCGGCGCCGAAGTCCTGGTAGGAGTCGTTGATGACCTCGACGCGGTGGCCGCGCGCCTGCAGGCCCTGCACCGTATTCTTGTCCAGCGCGGCCTCGACGTTGATCTCCAGCCCCGCGTTGTAGCGCCAGCGCGGCGCATCGCAGGCGGCCTGCGGGTTCTGCCCGTAGTCCAGCATGCGCACCACGGTCTGCAGATGGCCTTGCGGCTGCATATTGCCGCCCATGACGCCAAAGCTCATCACGGGCTGGCCGTCCTTCGTCAGGAAGGCCGGAATGATGGTGTGGATGGGCCGCTTGCCCGGCGCCACGAGATTGGCCGTGTTGTGGCCCTGCGGATCCACGTTGAAGCCATGGCCGCGGTTCTGCAGGCTGATGCCGAAACTCGGCTCCACGCAGCCCGAGCCGAAGCCCATGAAGTTGCTCTGGATGAAGCTGATCATCATGCCGTTCTCGTCGGCGGCCGTGAGGTAGATGGTGCCGCCCTTGACCGGGTTGCCGGCCTTGAAGTCCTGCGCCTGCTTCATGTCGATGAGCTTGGCGCGGCTGGCCAGGTAGGCGTCGTCCAGCATCTGCTCGGGCGTGACCTGCATGGCCGAGGGCTCGGCCACGTAGCGGTAGACGTCGGCAAAGGCCAGCTTCATGGCTTCGATCTGCAGGTGCTGCGAATCGACGCCGTCCACAGGCATCGAAGCCAGATCGAATTGGTCCAGGATGCCCAGCGCAATCTGCGCCGCGATGCCCTGGCCGTTGGGCGGGATCTCGTGCAGGGTGTAGCCGCGGTAGTTCTTGGCCAGGGGCTGCACCCACTCGGGCTGATAGGCCGCGAGGTCGCTGGCCTTGAGCGCGCCGCCGCACGCCGTGGAGAACTGCTCCAGCGCCTGGGCGATCTCGCCGCGGTAATAGGCCTCGCCCTTGGTCTGGGCGATCAGGCGCAGCGCGCGCGCCGCGGCCTTGAACTGGAACAGCTCGCCCACCTTGGGTGCACGTCCCCAGGGCAGGAAGCTCTGCGCGAAGCCGGGCACGCCCTGCAGCTCCGGGGTGGCCGCGGCCCATTTCTGCTGCACCACGACCGGAATCAGGTAGCCACGCTCGGCGATCTCGACGGCCGGCTCCAGCAGATCGGCGAACGGCAGCTTGCCGAAACGATCACTCAAGGCCACCCAGCCGGACACGGCACCGGGCACGGTGACGGAGTCGATGCCGCGCTTGGGCGGCGTCTTGGCCTCCTTGCCGTACTTGCGGTGGAAGTACTCGGGCGTCCAGCCCTGGGGCGCACGGCCCGAGGCATTGAGGCCATGCAGTTCCTTGCCGTCCCAGAGGATGGCGAAGGCATCGCTGCCCAGGCCGTTGCTCACGGGCTCGGTCAGGGTGATGACGGCCGCCGCGGCGATGGCGGCATCCACCGCGTTGCCGCCTTTTTGCAGCATGCGCAAGCCGGCCTGCGCGGCCAGCGGATGCGAGGTGGAGACGACATTGCGCGCGAAGACGGGCAGGCGCGTGCTGGGATAGGGGTTGCTGTAGTTGAAATTCATGGGTGTTTTCTCACGAGGGACGCCGTGGAGCCGGCTTGGCCGGACCACTGGCGTTGTCCCCCTCCGGGGGAAGGCGCCCTCAAGGGCGACTCAGGGGGCTTCCAATCAATCCGCGGTGATCTTTCTTTCGGTGATGACTTTCTTCCATTTGGCCGATTCGGCGCGCACCACGGCGGCGAACTGCTGCGGCGTACCGCCGGCGGTCTCGGCGCCCAGGCGCGCAAAGCGGTCCTTGAGATCGGCCTCGATCAGCGCAGCGTTCACGGCCTGATTGACGCGGTTGACGATCTCCGGCGGCAGGCCTCGCGGGCCGTAGACGCCAAACCAGGTGACGGACTCGAAGCCGGGCAGCAGCTCGGCCACGGCGGGCAGCTCAGGCACCAGGGCACTGCGCTTCGGACTGGTCACGGCCAGGGCGCGCAGCTTGCCGTCGCGCACATGCGGCATGCCCGAGACCACGGAGTCGAAAAGCACGTCGACCTTGCCGCTCACGAGATCGGCAATCGACAGGCCCGTGCCGCGGTAGGGAATGTGGACCAGGAAAGTGCCGGACTGGGCCTTGAAGATCTCCGTCGAGAGGTTCGAGATGGTGCCGTTGCCGCTGGAGGCGTAGTTGAGCCGGCCCGGGTTCTGGCGTGCGTAATCGATGAACTCCTTCAGGGTCTTGGCCGGCGAGCTCAAGGGCACCAGGATGACCTGGGGCGAGCTCGCCACGTAGACGATGGGCGTGAAGTCGGTCTCGGCGTTGTAGGGGATCTTGGGGTTGATCGCCGGGCCGATGCTGTGCGTGCTCGAGGTGGTGAGCAGCAGGGTGTAGCCATCGGGCGCGGCCTGCGCGCCGGCCTGCGCGCCGATGGTGCCGCCGGCGCCCGGCTTGTTCTCGACAACCACGGACTGGCCCAGCTTGCGCCCCAGCTCCTGCGACAGGGCCCGCGCCAGGATATCGGTGGCCCCGCCCGCGGGAAAGGGCACGATGAGGCGCAGGGGTTTGGACGGCCAGGTCTGGGCGGCCAGCGGCAGCGCGAGGGACAGACCACAGAGCAGCAGGGCGCGACGGAACATGGATGGCATGGAGACTCCCGATACAAGAGTGGAAACGGCACCCGCAGGTGCCGTCTCAGTGTAGTCAAAGGACGAGAGCGGCGCTCACTCCTCGACGAAGGCCTCTTCGCGCTTGGACTTCACGGAGGGCAGCATCACGATGACCAGCAGCAGCAGCGCCATGGCCAGCAGCACGGCCGACAGCGGACGCGTGACCAGCACGCTCCAGTCGCCACGCGACAGCAGCAGGGCCCGGCGCAGGTTTTCTTCCATCATCGGCCCGAGGATGAAGCCCAGCAGCAGGGGCGCTGGCTCCACGCCCAGCTTGATGAAGCCGTAGCCGATGATGCCGAAGATGGCCACCATCCAGATGTCCCAGGTGTTGTTGTTCGTCGAGTACACGCCGACGGCACAGAACAGCACGATGGCCGGGAACAGCCAGCGGTAGGGCACGGTCAGCAGCTTGATCCAGATGCCGATCAGCGGCAGGTTCAGGATGACGAGCATCAGGTTGCCCAGCCACATGGAGGCGATCAGACCCCAGAACAGCTCGGGGTTGTTGGTCATCACCTGCGGACCCGGCTGGATGTTGTGGATGGTCATGGCACCGACCATCAGCGCCATCACGGGGTTGGGCGGAATGCCCAGCGTGAGCAGGGGGATGAAGGAGGTCTGCGAACCGGCGTTGTTGGCCGACTCGGGGGCCGCCACGCCGCGGATATTGCCCTGACCGAAGGGAACCTCGCCCGGCTTGAGCTTGGTCTTCTTCTCCATGGTGTAGGCCGCGAAGGACGACAGCAGCGCGCCGCCGCCGGGCAGGATGCCCAGAGTGGAACCCAGGGCCGTGCCGCGCAGCACCGCGGGCACCATGCGCTTGAAGTCTTCCATCGAGGGATAGATGTGGGTCACCTTGCCGGTGAAGACCTCGCGCTTGTCCTCGGGGTGCGAGAGGTTCTGGATGATTTCGCCGTAGCCGAACACGCCCATCGCGATCACGATGAAGCCGATGCCGTCGGTCAGCTCGGGAATGTCGAAGGAGTAACGCGCCACACCGGAGTTCACGTCGGTGCCGATCAGGCCCAGCAGCAGGCCCAGCACGATCATGGCGATGGCCTTGAGCAGCGAGCCCGAAGCCAGCACCACGGCGCCGATCAGGCCCAGCACCATGAGCGAGAAGTATTCGGCCGGGCCGAACTTGAAGGCCACCTCCGTCAGCGGTGCGGCAAAGGCCGCCAGGATCAGCGTGCCCACGCAGCCAGCGAAGAAGGAGCCCATGCCGGCAGCCGCCAGCGCGGGGCCCGCACGGCCCTTGCGGGCCATCTGGTAGCCGTCGATCACGGTCACCACCGAGGCCGATTCACCCGGCAGGTTCACGAGGATGGCGGTCGTCGAGCCGCCGTACTGCGCGCCGTAGTAGATACCCGCCAGCATGATCAGGGCGGCCACGGGCGGCAGCGCATAGGTGGCCGGCAGCAGCATGGCGATGGTGGCCACGGGGCCCACGCCCGGCAGCACGCCGATCAGCGTGCCCAGCACCACGCCGATGAAGCAGTAGATCAGGTTCTGGAAAGTGAACGCGACGCCGAAGCCCAGCGCGAGGTTGTCAAAGAGTTCCATGTTGTTCTATTCCTCAGCCGGTGATGAAAGCAGGCCACACCGGGAACTGCAGGTTGAGCAGCTTGACGAACGCACCGTAGCTGATGCCCGCCAGCACGGTGGCCAGGATCAGCACTTCCACGATCTTGAACTTGTCGCTCGCGAGACTGGCCACCAGGGTCAGGCCGTAGATGGCCGCGATCAGGCCCATGGCGGGAATGCCGAACTTGGGCAGGCCGCCGAGCAGGATGCCGAACAGCACGTTGGCGCCGATGATGAAGCCCAGCGGCTTCCAGGCCACCGAGCCCAGCTTGTCGCCCGTCTCGGACTTCGAGCGGATGCCCTGGACCATGATCAGCACGCCGAGGAAGGCGAGCAGGATGCCCAGCATCAGCGGGAAGTAGCCCGGACCCATGCGCGCACCGCTGCCGATGTTGTAGTTGGTCGCGCCAATCGCGAAGGCGAGGCCCACGACGCTGAACATCAGCCCGGAGTAGAAATCTTTCTGGCTTTTGATGAATCTCACAAACAGTCTCCTGCGGACCCGAGGTCCGAAACACCCGGGATTCTGCCCCGGAATAACTCACATTCCGGATGTGGATTACACCTACCTTGTGCGCACGATGCAGAGGAGAAATCAGGGATTTCCCTAGGAAAACTTCGCTTGTGAACCGTCTCGGTGCGTACAGGTCAGGGCTCGGTCAGGCAGCGGTCCGGATTGGGCCTGGGCCTGCGAGGGAATCGACGCCCGGCGCAAGACAGAACCGCGGTGCGGACGCCCTCAGCTCAGCGGCGGTGTAGCGCCCAGCACTTCGTCGATGACGGTGTGCCCTTCGGCCACGCGCAGCGCGCCCGCCAGACGCAGCGGGCGCATGCCGTCGGCGATGGCCTGGCGCTTGAGCGCGTCGATGTTGGGCTCGCGGCTGACCTTTTCCTTGAAGGCCTCGGTGATCACCAGCAGCTCGTACAGGCCCATGCGCCCCGCAAAGCCCGTCATGCGGCAGTCCACGCAGCCCACGGGCTTGTAGGGCTTGTAGCCACCGCTGATGTTCCAGGGCTTGACCACCTCGGCCAGCTGTTCCTTGGTGGCGGCCTCGTCGCGCACCTTGCACTGCTTGCACAGGGTACGCACCAGGCGCTGGGCCAGCACGCCCAGCACGGTGGCGTTGAGCAGAT
>JAIERT010000287.1 GCA_019746735.1 Burkholderiaceae bacterium
GCCACTATGTCACCAGACTTGGCATAGGCCTAGGCAGGGATGGCTGCCCTCCAGCGCGACGTCGCCTTTAGGCTGAACTGAGTCACTCATGGTCGGTGGCCGGTCTGGCTGCGGTGATCATTACCGGGCATTCGACGGGCCGCGGCTCGTATGGCCACTGTACCGCCGAGAGCGTGCACTCGTGCGCGGTACTTGAGACCGACCATGGACGACCGGTCTGGTGAGGAACGTACAGGTGCTGCCGACCAACTACAGTCGGTCGCCAAAGACGAAAGTGGACGTACAACGTTCGCGATAATCGGCAGCCAAAAGCGACGCGACGAAATAGTAGCGCTTTTGACTGTCCGCGTTCATGTCGTTATTAGGCATCAAGTTCGACGCCCGCCAATGCTAGATGGTTCTAAACGCCTCGTCCTCATCGGCGCCACTATAGCTCTGCAGCCGCACGGCGCTCTCAATTAGTACGATCCTCGCAAGGTAGGCCGCTTGCGTCCGCTCGGCAGCAAATAATTCAAGCCTGTCGTAGTGCGTGCCGTGCAGTATTTTTGATCGGCCATGGTCATAGATATCCTTGACTAACTGCGCTAACGTGCGAGGACGAGCTCCTCGTATCACCTGCGTTTCACTATCCGTACCAGTGAGATGAACAACCATATTGCGGATGCCAACGTTCTTCCCGCCGCAGCACAGGACGTCTAGACAGGTTCCGAGCTTGGCCAACGCTATAGCATCGCTCAATTCACGGTTACCCTCGCCGAACCAATCCAATGCTGTCGCCCATCGGGTGGCAAGTTTTGGGTGCCGGTGATTCGCCGGATCAACCAATCCCGCAAGAATGGCTGCGAACGCTGGAAGAATTGCGTTCATGTCAGACAAAGCCTGTTTCACTCGCTCGGGAGATAGCGAGGGAATTCGCGCCGAAAGTGAGGTTCCGGGCAGCCATAGGAAACCTCTTGTTTCAACCAAGCTATTGCTACCGACGGGTGGCAAGCGCTCGTCTTGAAGCGCCTGCTGGAGGAAACACTCGGGGGCACCAAAAGCCAGAGAAATGCTATCAAGGGCTGTCTTGGCAACGAGCCTCGCCAATTTACGTGAAAACTTAAGCTCGCAGCCACGGACGGTTACTTTGACCAAGGCTGGGCATTTGGCGACAGCACTATATACAGCGTGGGCCAGCCCTTCGATTGGGAAATCGTCATTAGGCTTCTGCAGGGCAACGCTGAGAATCTCTTTCCAGCGATGGTTCGCCTCTGACTGGCTCAGGTAGTTGTCTTTTCCCTGCTGGGGAAAATCGACCGAATTTATCCAGTCAGTTCTATTCAAGAATGTCACTGGACCAAGTGAGAATGGAGAAGCTCTCTCCATGCCCAGAGTCCAAGCAGGGAAATAGTGCGTATGCTCGTTGGCGATGCTCGCAAGCCGCTCTTCGATGAGCGATTTCAAGCTAGAAACCAAATGGCCCTTGTCGCTTTCGTCGAAGCCTAAGAACTTGTCTGCAGCGTGCATGTCACCAACGGCTTGGCGGACAAGCTTCTCGTAGTCTTCTAGATCGATCTTCAGTGAGCTCTTGGTTCGATTCTGATGGAGAGTGCTTGAGAGCTGCCAAAGAGCCTCCCTTGCCTTCCGGGTGAAGAATCGCTGCATGCCGTTGTCGGCAGTTACGAAATCAGGGATGCCAACCTCTTCAGACCACGGCTCGGCCCCCATGTGTACACGATCTAGCTCATCCACCAAAGCTTTTAGCTCAGTCGATAACCCCATATTTCCCCGTTATTGCTTGAGTAAATCTGCTACCCATCTGACGCAATCTGTCATGGCTAGTTGCCCAATAGGTATCTGCTGCCACTAGAGAGTACAACAACGCGTTTCTATCATTGGGTCTGACCGTCAGCTTCGCAACCAGGCAGTTGAGTATCCGTATGTCTCTTCAGGGGCGATAACACCTATTCAAGAGCCACGATAGCGGACTTTCAGCGACTCCTCGGTTCCCCTGACGGCGTCGGTCGGCTCCTCACCTGAAACCCGTCGTTGGACAATCGGCAGCGCAGACGCTCGGATGGCAGCTATGGAGCGGTGACCGATGGGTCGCGATGCTGCGATGAACAGCGGAAATCCCTGCACAGCCGCCCTCCAATTCCTGGTTGTCGGGTCAAGGCTGGTTGCCGTCATGTCGATTCGTAGCGCCAATGACCGCTGCAACTGGTAGCGGTCATTTCAATCGCGCAACAGCTGGCCGTACGCGACGTTAGCTCAGGATGACAGGCTGAGGTGAGCGGCAGTCCCTGCCTCTCATCAGATAAAAAATAGCCGGTACAACGAAGAGCGACAACAGGGGCGCGCTGATCATCCCCCCCACCATGGGCGCCGCAATCCTTTGCATCACCTCACTACCCGTCCCACCACCCCAGAAGATCGGCAGCAAGCCGGCCACGATGGTGGCTACGGTCATGGCCTTGGGGCGGACGCGTAGCACTGCTCCTTCGCGTATCGCCTCCAGCAGCGCCCCCTCATCCGTGCGACCCTGTGCCAGGCGGGTCTCCCAGGACTGCCTCAGGTAGAGCAGCATGATCACGCCAAACTCAGCTGCCACTCCGGCCAGGGCGATGAAGCCGATCACGCTGGCCACGGAGACGTTGTGTCCCAAGGCCCAGAGCAGCCAGATGCCGCCGATCAAGGCGAAAGGCAGGGTGCCCATGATCAGCAAGGCGTCCCCGATGTGGCGGAAGGTGAGGTAGAGCAGCACGAAGATGATGAGCAGGGTGAAGGGGACCACCACCTGGAGCTTGGCCGTGGCACGCTCCAGAAACTCGAACTGGCCCGACCAGGACACCGAGTAGCCCGGCGGCAGCGGCACCTGGTCAGCGACAGCCTTTTGCATATCGAGCACGGTCCCACGCAGATCGCGGCCACGCACGTCAACATAGACAAAGCCAGCCAGCCGACTGTTCTCGCTGCGCAGCATGGGCGGTCCATCGCTGATGCGGATCTCTGCCACATCGGACAGCAGCAGTCGCTGCCCAGCTGGCGTGACGATGGGCAAGGCCCGCAGGCGGGGCAAGGAGTCCCGCATCTCGCGGGGGTAGCGCAGGTTGATGCTGAACCGCTGCAGGCCTTCTACGGTCTTGCCGATCTCCATGCCACCCAGGCTTCCCTCAATGATTTCCTGAACGTCGGCGATGTTCAGCCCATAGCGGGCGGCGGCTTGCCGGTTGATATCTACATCGATATAGCGGCCTCCTGTGAGGCGCTCGGCCAAGGCGCTGCCAACACCTCGCACCGGTTTGATGACCTGTTCAATCTGACGCGTCAGACCATCAATGGTGGCCAAGTCCGGACCCGCCACCTTGACGCCCACAGGGCTCTTGATACCCGTGGCCAGCATGTCGATCCGGTTGCGGATGGGCGGCACCCAGATATTGGACAGGCCCGGAACCCGGACGCTACGGTCCAGCTCGTCCACCAGTTTGTCCACCGTCATGCCAGGCCGCCATTGGTCGCGCGGTTTGAACTGGATCGTGGTCTCGAACATCTCCAGCGGCGCAGGGTCGGTCGCGGTATCGGCGCGTCCTGCCTTGCCGTACACGCTGAGCACCTCCGGCACAGTCTTGATCAGCCGATCCGTCTGCTGCAGCAGCTCAGAGGCTTTGGCGGCCGAGAGGCCGGGCAGTGCGGTCGGCATGTAGAGCAGGTCGCCTTCGTCCAGTGGTGGCAGGAACTCGCTGCCCAGCCGTTGCAGTGGCCAGAGGCTGAGTACCAGCAGAATCACCGAGCAGACTAAGGTGAGCCTGGGCCAGCGCAGCACAACATCCAACATCGGTCGATATATTGCGATCAGAACCCGGTTGATCGGGTTCTGGGTTTCGCTGGGGATCCGGCCGCGGATCAGATAGCCCATGAGGACGGGAATGAGGGTCACTGCCAAACCGGCCGAGGCGGCCATGGCATAGGTCTTGGTGTACGCCAGCGGCGAGAACAGCCGTCCTTCCTGGGCCTCCAGTGCGAAGACCGGAATGAAACTCAAGGTGATCACCAGCAAAGAGAAGAAAAGCGCAGGCCCCACCTCCGCTGCGGCTTCGGCGATCAGCTGCCAGCGTCGTTCTCCCGAGAGCGCGAGTCCAGGGTTGTCATGCTCCCACCGTTCTAGATGTTTGTGCGCGTTCTCGATCATGACAATGGCCGCATCCACCATGGCGCCAATTGCGATGGCGATGCCCCCCAGGGA
This sequence comes from Burkholderiaceae bacterium, assembly GCA_019746735.1. GTDB lineage: Bacteria > Pseudomonadota > Gammaproteobacteria > Burkholderiales > Burkholderiaceae_C > Hylemonella. Next base: position 4,223 of record JAIERT010000287.1, read on the forward strand.
CATGATGTTCGCGTTGATGCCCTGGTATTGCATCACGATGAAAGCCATCATCACCCCCAGAGGCAGGGTCACGATCGCGACCAGTGCGCTGCGCAGGTGGAACAGAAACACCAGACAGACCAGGCCGACGACGATGAATTCCTCGATCAGCTTGGTCTGCAGGTTGTCCACCGCGCGGGTGATCAGGCCCGAGCGGTCGTACACCGGCACGATCTCCACGCCGGTGGGCAGGCTGCGCTGCAGTTCGGCCAGCTTGGTCTTGACGGCCTGGATGGTAGCCAGGGCATTCTTCCCGGTGCGCATGACGATGACGCCGCCGACAGCTTCGCCTTCACCATTAAGCTCCCCGATGCCCCGGCGCATCTCGGGGCCGATCTGCACGTTGGCTACATCCCCCAGACGCACCGAGATGCCTGCCGCGGTGGTCCGGATGGGGATGGCGCGGAAGTCGTCTAGAGATTGAAGGTAGCCACTGGCCCGGACCGCGTATTCCGCCTCACCCAGCTCGATCACGGAACCGCCGGTTTCCTGGTTGGCACGTCCCACAGCCGCGCTGACCATGTCCTGGCTGATGCGGTAAGCAGCCAGCTTGTCGGGGTCCAGCACGATCTGGTACTGCTTGACCATGCCCCCGATGCTGGCGACCTCGGCCACATCGGCCACGGTCTTGAGCTCGAAGCGCAGGAACCAGTCCTGCAGCGCCCGCAGTTGGGCAATATCCTGGCTCCCGCTGCGGTCGATCAGTGCGTACTGGTAGATCCAGCCCACGCCGCTGGCATCCGGCCCGATGGAAGAGCGGGCCGTCGGGGGCAGGCGCGACTGCACTTGGTTGAGGTACTCCAGCACCCGCGAGCGGGCCCAGTAGAGGTCCACGTTGTCATCAAAGAGGACGTAGACAAAGCTGTCGCCGAACATGGAAAACCCGCGCACCGCCTTGGTCCCGGGCACCGAGAGCATGGTGGTCGTGAGCGGATAGGTGATCTGGTTCTCGACGATCTGCGGCGCCTGCCCAGGCCAGGTGGTGCGAATGATGACCTGGGTGTCCGAAAGATCGGGCAGAGCATCCAGCGGCGTGCGCAGCAGCGTCAACACACCCCAGGCACTGATCATGAGCGTCGCAATGAGCACCAGGATGCGATTGGCAATGCTCCAATGGATGAGGCGGGAGATCATTGGCCACCTCCGCTGCTCCGACGTTCCAGCCGGGTTATCACCGGTATGTCGCCGTCCTGCATCCTGAACTCGATCTGGACCTTCTCGCCGGCAGTTAGCTTGGCCGGGCGCTGCTCAGCTGGCGGTAAGCGGAAGTCCATCGTCATGCCGGGCCACTTCAGGGCCGGAACCGGCGGGTGCGTCAGAGTCACAGCCTCGCCCTCAATTTTTTCGATCACCGCGTCGGTCGCGTAGGCCGGTGTTGCGGCTTGGGCCGACTGCGCCGGGCCCTGATTGAGCCGGTCCACCAGACCGCGCAGGCTGGCCTCGGAATCGATCAGGAATTGCCCCGACACTACGACGTTCTGCCCCAGGTCCAGGCCAGACAGAATCTCGATCTTCCCGTTGGCTTCGCGGCCGGGTTTTACTTCGACGGGCCGGTAGTACCCGTTCTCCTCGGCTAGCATCACCATATTGCGCTGTCCGGTACGGATCACAGCATCGCTGGGAACAAGCAAAGTGGCTTTGCGCGCGGCTCCGGCGAGCTGCATCTGGACCAGCATGCCGGGCGTGAGTTTGGCACCTGGGTTGCGCAACTCCAATCTGGCTTTGAGGGTCCGTGTGCTGGTATCCACCTGTGGCAGCAGGGCCTGCACCCGACCTTCAAAAGTCGCCTCTGGAAACGCCGGACTGCTGGCACGTACGGCCATGCCTGGCCTTAGCTCGGCAATCTGGCTCTCCGGCACCTCGGCCTCGGCCCAGACGGTCTGGGTGCCTTGCAGGCGCAGCAGCAGCATGCCCGGCATGACAGTGCCCCCTTCCCGCACCATGAGTTCAGTCAGCACGCCGGCCTGGGGCGCACGCAGTGTCAAACGAGCTTGCAGGGTTGCGCTATCCGTCACCTGGCGTATCTGCGCCTCAGACATGCCAACCTGGCGCATGCGTTGCAAAGCGGCTTGACGCAAAACATCTAGATCAGCACCTCGCATCCGAGTGATGGCCAGGTAGTCTTCCTGCACGGCTACCCAGTCCGGTACATAGATGTCCAGCAGTGGCTGGTCCTTTGTCACGGTATCCAGGGCGGCACGTACATGCAACTTCTCCACATAGCCCATGGCCCGGCTGCTCAGGGTCGTCTGCAACCGCTCATTCCAGGCGATGTTGCCGACCGCTGAGATGTCGGTCGACAGGACCCCCTCGATCACCGTAGCCGTACGCAAACCGAGGTTTTGCCGAACACGCGGACTGACGCTGATCAGTCCAGCATCGGCATCACCCGCACCGGCGTAGCGCGGCACCAGCATCATGTCCATGAAAGGTGACTTGCTCGGTGCTTCAAAGTTCTTGCCGGGCACCATGGGGTCAACGTAAAAGAGAATGGTGCGCCCGGTCTGGGGGTCTACATCACCTGCCTTCAAGCCCTCGCGCAGATGCCGGCGCGTAGCGTCCTCGCCCTGTGCCATGGACCAGGTTCCCGGGTCCTCAATGGGAGTGCTTTTGTTGCTTGCGGCCCCCGCTGTGACTCCGCCATTGGTCGAGGGGGCCATCCGAGCACCGAGCAACCAGAAGCCGAGGGCGACGAGGGCCAGGATGAGGGCGGCCCAATAGGCCGGGACTTGTATGGTTTTGAAATGAATTTTCATGGCTACACCTCATTCCCGCACCGGGGACGAATTTGGGATCAGAAATTCGAGCGCCGACCACAGGCGGGCCGCCTGCAGTTCGATATCAATACGCTCGATGGCCAGCATGAGCGCTGCCTGACGGGCCTCCAGGACCGTCGTGAGTGGTGTCGTGCCGGAGCGATAGGCTGCAAGTACAGCTTCCACCCGTTGCTGCGCAAGCGGTAGACGATCCCTATCCATCAGTTCAAGCTGCGCAAGGGCAGCGCGCCAGTTGTGGTGCTGCCGCTCCATGCTCAGCAGTTGCTCGCGACGGGCCTCGTTTATTTCGGACTCCAGCGCATCGACCTGGGCCAGGCTTGCAGCCAACTCCCGGTCCTGGCGCTGGGGGCGATCCCAGGTCAGTGGCACCGATAGCCCGACCGACATCATGTCCGAGTACTGCGGCCCACGTTTACTCAGCATCAACTCCACGCTCCAGTCCGGCTCTCGCTCCAGCCGCATGACTTCGGCATTGGCGCGAGCAGCTTCGACGCGTGATTGCATCGAACGCAATGCGATGTGCTGATCCAGCGCCGTGGAAAAGGGCTGCGCATCCAGGCTGGAACTGGAAATCGGCAGGGGATCGTTCAAGGCGATACCGGAGGCCAGGCCCGTCCAGCGCGCGAGCGTGCTGCGCGCAGAGGCCTGGTCCGCCTGCATCTGCAGCAGCGCCTGCTCCAGCCGTGACAGGGCATCCCGCGCAGCGATCCAGTCGGTCTGGGAGCCACGCCCACTTCGAAACGCGGTCTGCGTGGCCAATACCTGACGGCCAGCTTCGTCGATCTGCGTTTTCAGCAGGCTGACTTTGAGCGCAACGGCACGCAACTCAAACCAGGCGACAGCGGTTTCACGCTGTATCTCTGTGGCCAGCATCTGCCTTTGTTCGAGAGCCGCATCGGCTTCACGCTCGAATTTCTGGCTGCGCGCTTGGCGCTTGGCCTGGCTGGGCAGGGTCTGCATGATCCCCACCGACTGCATCG
>JAIERT010000209.1 GCA_019746735.1 Burkholderiaceae bacterium
GCGCCGGTCTCGTACATGCCGCCGCCGGCCATCAGCGGCACGATGGACAGCATCTTGGCGCTGGTGCCCAGCTCCATGATGGGGAACAGGTCGGTCAGGTAGTCGCGCAGGATGTTGCCCGTGGCCGAGATGGTGTCCAGGCCGCGGATGACACGCTCCAGCGTGTAACGCATGGCGCGCACCTGCGACATGATCTGGATGTCCAGCCCCGCGGTGTCGTGCTCGTGCAGGTACATCTTGACCTTGGTGATCAGCTGGGCCTCGTGCGGGCGGTACTGGTCGAGCCAGAACACCACCGGCATGCCGGAGTTGCGCGCGCGGGTGACGGCCAGCTTGACCCAGTCGCGGATGGCGGCGTCCTTGACCTGGCACATGCGCCAAATGTCGCCCTGCTCCACGTCCTGGCTCATCAGCACCTCGCCCGTGGCCAGGTCGGTGATGTTGGCCACGCCGTCTTCGGGGATCTCGAAGGTCTTGTCGTGCGAGCCGTACTCCTCCGCCTGCTGGGCCATCAGGCCCACGTTGGGTACGGTGCCCATGGTCCTGGGGTCGAAATTGCCGTGCCACTTGCAGAAGTTGATGATCTCCTGGTAGATGCGGGCGAAGGTGCTCTCGGGGATCACGGCCTTGACGTCCTTCAAGCGACCGTCCGCACCGTACATCTTGCCGCCGGCGCGGATCATGGCCGGCATCGAGGCGTCCACGATCACGTCGTTGGGCGAGTGGAAGTTGGTGATGCCCTTGGCGGAATCCACCATGGCCAGCTCGGGACGGTGCTCGTGGCAGGCATGCAGGTCGCGCTTGATCTCTTCCTGCTTGGACTGGGGCAGCGTGGCGATCTTGTTGTACAGATCGATCATGCCGTTGTTGACGTTCACGCCCAGCTCGTCGAACAGCTTGCCGTGCTTGGCGAAGGCGTCGCGGTAGAAGATCTTGACGCAGTGGCCGAAGACGATGGGGTGGGAGACCTTCATCATCGTGGCCTTGACGTGCAGCGAGAACATCACGCCGGTCTTGTGGGCGTCCTCGATCTGCTTTTCATAGAACTCGAGCAAGGCCTTCTTGCTCATGAACATGCTGTCGATGATCTCGCGCTCCAGCAGCGCAACCTTGGGCTTGAGCACGATGGTCTTGCCGCTCTTGGTGATCAGCTCCATCTTGACGTCGCGTGCCTTGTCCAGCGTCATCGACTTCTCGCCGTGATAGAAGTCGCCGTGGTGCATGTGCGAGACATGGGTGCGCGAGGCCTGGCTCCACTCGGCCATGCTGTGCGGGTGCTTGCGCGCGTACTCCTTGACGGCCTTGGGTGCGCGACGATCGGAGTTGCCCTCCCGCAGCACCGGGTTCACGGCACTGCCCGTGCACTTGGCGTAGCGCGCCTTGATGGCTTTCTCTTCCTCGGTCTTGGGGTTCTCCGGGTAATCCGGGATCTTGTAGCCCTTGGCCTGCAGTTCCTTGATGCAGGCCACCAGCTGCGCGACGGAGGCGCTGATATTGGGCAGCTTGATGATGTTGGCCTCAGGCTTGAGCGTGAGCTTGCCCAGCTCGGCCAGCGTGTCGGGAACGCGCTGGGCTTCGGTCAGGTACTCGGGGAACTGGCCCAGGATGCGACCGGCCACCGAGATGTCGCTGGTCTCCACATGCACGCCGGCCGGCGCCGCGAAGGTGCGGATGATGGGCAGGAAGGAGCTGGTGGCCAGCAGCGGTGCTTCGTCGGTCAGCGTGTAGATGATGGTGGGTTGCTGGGTGCTCATTGCGTATCTCCAGAAATCGGGACCGGATCCGCGTCAACCGATGTGTCGACGACCAGATGCCGGATGGTCTGAGATTTTGCTTTCAGTGCCCTGACCTGGGTCGCTGTTTTTGAATCAAAATCCCATAATGCGAAATTTTCATCAAGAAATTTCAATTTTTTTGCCATCGGTCTTATAGAAGAGGTCTTATAGAAGATCTAAGACCTGTGGTCGAGTCCACCGGGCCGGTTCCAGCATGACAGTTCCCGCCGGCCAGCGCAAACAAAAAGGGCCCGGAGGTTTCCCTCCGGGCCCTGACTCACCGACCGTGCGTTGATCAGCCGAAGTTCTTCTCGGCGAACGACCAGTTCACGAGCTTGTCGAAGAAGGTTTCGACGAACTTCTGGCGGAGGTTGCGGTAGTCGATGTAGTAGGCATGCTCCCACACGTCCACGGTCAGCAGGGCCTTGTCGGCGGTGGTCAGGGGCGTGCCGGCGGCACCGGTGTTGACGATGTCGACCGAACCGTCGGCCTTCTTGACCAGCCAGGTCCAGCCGGAACCGAAGTTGCCCACGGCCGACTTCACGAATGCTTCCTTGAAGGCCGCGTAGCTGCCCCACTTGGCGTTGATGGCCGCAGCCAGGGCGCCCGTGGGCTCACCGCCGCCATTGGGCTTCATGCAGTTCCAGAAAAAGGTGTGGTTCCAGATCTGGGCCGCGTTGTTGTAGATGCCGCCGCTGGACTTCTTCACGATGGCCTCGAGGTCCATGCTTTCGAACTCGGTGCCCTTCTGCAGATTGTTCAGGTTCACCACATAGGCGTTGTGGTGCTTGCCATGGTGGAACTCCAGTGTTTCCTTGGAGTAGTGCGGGGCCAGGGCGTCGATGGCGTAAGGCAGGGGCGGCAGGGTATGTTCCATGATGGTGTCCTCGATGGTTGTTGTGGATGACCAGCGGCGATTGTAGAAACTAATTCTTCGCCCGGCGCGTCACGGTGAGATCAACCTTGCCATCGGCAAGGGTGGCTTGCAGGGCCTGGCCCTGATGGGTCTGCGTGGTGCGCGTGATGGTTTGTCCCGCCTCGTCGCTGAGCCAGGCATAGCCGCGCTGCAGCACCAGTGCCGGGTCAAGCAGCTGCAGGCGCAGGCCGGCGCGCTCCAGCCGCTGTTGGCGCTGCTGCAGATCGCGTCGCCACACCTGCGGCCACTGGCCGGCCAGTTGCTGCAGCCCGTGGCGGTGGTGCAGCAGGGCCTGGTTGGCCGCATGCCGCAGGCGCTGGGTCAGGGCCGAGAGAGCGAGGCGCTGGCCTGCCACCCGTGCCGAGGGCCGCCCCAGGCGGCTGACGACCAGGTCCAGCCGCTGGCTCTCGCGGTCCAGCCGGGCTTGCAACGCGTCCTGCAAGCGCTCGTACAGCAGACCCAGGGCACCAAGCCAGACGCCGCGCGATTCGGCCACCAGTTCAGCCGCCGCCGTGGGCGTGGGCGCACGCAGGTCGGCCACGAAATCGGTGATCGTGAAGTCGGTCTCGTGCCCCACTCCGCTGACCACGGGGACCGGACTTTGCACCAGCGCGCGCGCCAGCCGCTCGTCGTTGAAGGCCCAGAGGTCTTCCATCGAGCCGCCGCCACGCACGAGCAGGATCACGTCCACCCGGCCCTGCTGGGCCTGGGCATAGAGCTGTACCAGTGCGGCTACGAGCTCCGCCGGCGCACCGGCGCCCTGGACCGAGGCCGGCGCGACGATCACCGGGATGTGCGGCACACGCCGCTGCAAGGCGGTAATCACGTCGTGCAGAGCCGCGGCCCCCAGCGAGGTGACGACCCCGATGCCGCGCGGCATGCGCGGCAGCTCGCGCTTGCGTGCCGGATCGAACAGTCCCTCGGCCTCCAGCTTGGCCTTGAGACGCAGGAACAGCTCGAACAGGGCACCCTGCCCGGCGCGGGACATGGACTCGACGACCAGCTGCAGGTCACCACGGGCCTCGTAGACCCCCAGACGACCGCGCACCTCGACGAGCTCGCCGTCCCGCGGCGCAAAGTCCAGCAGGCCGGCGGCGCGGCGGAACATGGCGCAGCGGATCTGGCCGGTTTCGTCCTTGAGCGTGAAATAGCAATGCCCGCTGGCCGCGCGGTTGAAGCCCGAAATCTCACCACGCACCGCAACCGGATTGAACTTGGCATCCAGCGCATCAGCGATGGCGCGGCACAGCGCACCGACCTGCCAGATCCGTGGCGTCATTGCTGAAGACTCAGACGCAGGCATGAGCTGCAGCGCGGCTTGCGCGGGGGTAGCCGGGGGCGAATACTCCACAGTCGTGGTCCAGGGTCCGTGTAGCCCCCCCAAGGGGAGGAAAAGCGCATTTTTCCGTGCAAGTAATTGATTTCATTTGTTTTTTCTCTGCCTTTTTTGTCATCGTTCTGACCCAAAAGCGCATGGCTGCGTGCTTTGCGGCCGCTGCCCCGTAGTTCTGCACAAAGTTATCCACATGTTCTGTGGGTGAGCGTCCGGAGCAGAGGTCGACCGGCGGGGCAGTCCGCCACAGGAGGGTGGCCAGGGGCGTGGTTCATAATCGACCAGCACATCAGCGTGGAGGATCCCTTTGTTTTCCATCATACAAGCCGCCGGCTGGCCCATCTGGCCCCTGATCGCCTGTTCCATCCTGGGCCTGACCCTGATCATCGAGCGCTTCCTGAGCCTCAAGACCGCCAAGGTCGCGCCACCCCAGCTGCTCAACGAGGTGGTCAAGGCCTCCAGCACCGAACTGCCCAAGCCCGAGGTGATTGACCAGCTCGAAAAGAGCTCGGCCCTGGGCGAGGTGCTGGCCAGCGGCCTGCGCGCCCTGCAAACCAAACCCACCAGCAGCGACGAGGAGTTGCGCAACGCCCTGGAGAGCACAGGTCGCGTCGTGACACACAAGCTCGAGCGCTACCTCACGGCCCTGGCCACCATCGCCTCGGTCTCGCCTCTGCTGGGTCTGTTCGGCACCATCGTCGGCATGATCGAGATCTTCGGCTCGCAAGCCCCGGGTGGCAGCACGGGGGGCAACCCGGCGCAGCTCGCGCAGGGTATCTCCATCGCCCTGTACAACACCGCCCTCGGCCTCATCATCGCCATACCCTCGCTGATCTTCTGGCGCTACTTCCGGGCCCGTGTCGACGAGTACCTGCTGACGCTGGAACTGGCCGGCGAGCGCCTGCTGCAACATCTGGGCACGCTGCGGCGCACCGAGTCATGAGGCTGCACTTTCGCCGTCCGGCGCGTGAGGAGCCGGAGATCAACCTGATCGCCTTCATCGATGTGCTGCTGGTGATCCTGATCTTCCTCATGCTCACCACCACCTACAGCAAGTTCACCGAGATGCAACTGCGCCTGCCGACGGCAGACGCCGACGCCCAGCGCGACTACCCCAAGGAAGTCATCGTGGCCGTCAGCAGCGACGGCAACTACAGCGTCAACCGCAAGTCGCTCGAAGGTCGCAGCGTGGAAGCCGTGGTCGCCGCGCTGCTGCAGGCCGCCAAGGCCGGCAAGGACACGGTGGTCATCATCAGCGCCGACGCCAGCGCCCGCCACCAGTCCGTGGTCACCGTCATGGAGGCCGCGCGCCGCGCCGGTCTCACGCAGATCACCTTCGCCACCCAGTCCTCGGCGCAGGCCGGCGGCCGCTAAGGGTCATGGACCGTCCTGGCCAGCCCGCCTGGCAACTGGCCCTGCAAGCCAGCTGGCAGCGGCGTGGCGCGCTGAGCTGGGCCTTGTGGCCGCTCTCGCTGCTCATGGGCGTGCTGGTGCGTTTCCGCCAGGGGCTCTACCTCAGCGGCGTCCTCAAGCGTCGAGTCGTGCCGGTACCCGTGATCGTGGTCGGCAATGTGGTGGCGGGCGGTGCGGGCAAGACACCCGTCGTGATCGCCCTGGTGCAGCACCTGCAAAGCCGCGGCATGCGTCCCGGCGTGATCTCGCGCGGCTACGGCCGGCAGACGCGTGACTGCCGCGAGGTGCTCGAGCACAGCCCCGTGCGCGAGGTCGGCGACGAGCCCGCGCTGATCCGGCGCAAGACCGGTGTGCCGGTCTACGTCGCAACGCGCCGTATCGAGGCCGCGCGCGCCCTGCTGCAGGCCCACCCGCAGGTCGACATCCTCGTCAGCGACGACGGGCTGCAGCATCTGGCCCTGGCGCGCGATCTGGAGGTCTGCGTCTTCGACGACCGCGGGGTGGGCAACGGCTTCCTGCTGCCCGCAGGTCCGCTGCGCGAGCCCTGGCCGCGCTACGTGGACCTGGTGTTGCACACCGGCAACCGCCCAGCCTTCACGGGCTACACCTCGCGCCGCGCGCTGGCGCACCAGGCGGTGCGCGCCGACGGCAGCCGGGTGGACCTCGTGGCGCTGGCTGCCGACGGCCGCCCCCTGCTGGCCGTGGCGGGCACGGCCAGGCCCCAGGCCTTCTTCGACATGCTGCAGGCCCTGGGCCTGCCGCTCACGCTCACGGCCGCCCGCCCGGACCATGACGACTACGCTTCCTGGCAACGCCCGCGCGAGCGCGACTACACCCTGCTCTGCACCGAGAAGGACGCGCTCAAGCTCTGGACCCATCACCCGGATGCGCTGGCCGTGCCGCTGGAGTTCGAAGCCGAGCCGGCTTTCTATGCCGCCTTCGACCGCCTGCTCGATGACGCGCTGCAGGCGCGGCTATCATCGCCCCATGATGGACACCCGACTGCTTGAACTGCTGGTTTGCCCTGTGACCAAGGGCCCGCTGGACTACGACCGCGAGAAACAGGAGCTGCTCTCGCGCAGCGCACGCCTGGCCTACCCCATACGCGACGGCATCCCGGTGCTGCTGGAGAACGAGGCCCGTACGCTCAGCGACGAGGAACTGGGCCTGTAATTCCCTGTGTCATGAGCTACACCGTCCTGATCCCGGCACGGCTGGCGTCCAGCCGCCTGCCCAACAAACCCCTGGCCGACATCGCCGGCCTGCCCATGGTGGTCCGTGTGGCACAGCGGGTCGCCAACGGCCTGAGCGCCGGTACCCGCGTGGTCGTGGCCGCTGACCACCCCTCCATCCTGCAAGCCTGCGCCCAGCACGGTGTCGAAGCCCTGCTCACTCGTGTCGACCACCCCAGCGGCAGCGATCGCCTGGCCGAGGCCTGCGAGCTGCTGCAACTGCCCGACGAGGCGATCGTCGTCAACGTGCAGGGGGACGAACCGCTGATCGACCCCGGTCTCGTGTCCGCCATGGCCACGCTGTTGCAGCAGCGCCCCGAGGCCAGCATGAGCACGGCCGCCCACCCCCTCCACGACGTCGCCGATTTCGTGAACCCCAATGTGGTCAAGGTCGTGCTCGACGCCCAGGCCCTGGCCCTGTACTTCAGTCGCGCGCCCATCGCCTGGTGGCGCGACGGCTTTGCACAAGGCATCAACACCCTGCCCGAACCCCCGCCGCTGCGGCACATCGGCATCTATGGCTACCGCGTGGGCTTCCTGCGCCAGTTTCCCCGGCTGCCCCAGGCTCCGATCGAGGTCGCCGAGGCCCTGGAACAGTTGCGCGCCATGTGGTACGGTCATCGCATCGCCGTGCACGTCACGCCAGAGGCCCCCGGCCCGGGCGTCGACACCCCTGAGGATCTGGAGCGCGTGCGTCGGCTGCTGGGCCGCTGAGATCCGATCTACCGGCCTGGCCCGACCGGCAAGACTTGCGATAGCTGATGTAAGTTTCAGGGTGGTTACGGCATGCTATCCTCAGCCTGAGAGGCTGGTGCACCGGGATGGTGCCGCCACCGGCCGATGACACCCACACGAATCCGAGGAACTCCATGAGACTGATCCTGTTGGGCGCCCCTGGCGCCGGCAAGGGCACGCAAGCGGCCTTCATCTGCAAGAAGTACGGCATCCCGCAGATCTCCACCGGCGACATGCTACGCGCCGCGGTCAAGGCCGGCACGCCGCTGGGCCTGCAGGCCAAGGCCGTGATGGAGTCGGGCGGTCTGGTGAGCGACGACCTGATCATCAACCTGGTCAAGGAACGCATCGCCCAGCCTGACTGCGCCCAGGGCTTCCTCTTCGACGGTTTCCCGCGCACCATTCCCCAGGCCGATGCCATGAAGGCCGCCGGCGTGAAGCTGGACTTCGTGCTGGAAATCGACGTGCCCTTCGAGGCCATCATCGAGCGCATGAGCGGCCGCCGCTCGCACCCGGCCTCGGGCCGTACCTACCACGTCAAGTTCAATCCGCCCAAGGTCGAGGGCAAGGACGACGTGACCGGCGAGCCCCTGGTGCAGCGCGAGGACGACAAGGAAGAGACGGTGAAGAAACGCCTGGACGTCTACAGCGCCCAGACCCGCCCGCTGGTCGACTACTACAGCAGCTGGGCGAAGAAAG
>JAIERT010000304.1 GCA_019746735.1 Burkholderiaceae bacterium
CCGTGCTGGCCGGCGCCATCACCATGACGCTGACGGACCGCCACTTCGGCACCACCTTCTTCAACCCCGCCGGCGGCGGTGACCCGGTGATGTACCAGCACATCTTCTGGTTCTTCGGCCACCCCGAGGTGTACATCATGATCCTGCCGGCCTTCGGCATCGTGAGCGCCATCGTGCCGGCCTTCTCCCGCAAGAAGCTGTTCGGCTACGCCTCCATGGTCTACGCCACGGCCTCCATTGCCATCCTGTCCTTCATCGTGTGGGCGCACCACATGTACACCACCGGCATGCCGGTGACCGGCCAGCTGTTCTTCATGTATGCCACCATGCTGATCTCCGTGCCCACGGGCGTGAAGATCTTCAACTGGCTGGCCACCATGTGGAAGGGTTCGATGACCTTCGAGGCCCCGATGCTGTGGGCCGTGGGCTTCATCTTCGTGTTCACCATGGGTGGTTTCACCGGCCTGATCCTGTCCATGGCGCCGATCGACATCCAGCTGCAGGACACCTACTACGTCGTGGCCCACTTCCACTACGTGCTGGTGGCCGGCTCGCTGTTCGCCATGTTCGCCGGCATCTACTACTGGCTGCCCAAGTGGACCGGCGTGATGTACAGCGAATTCCGCGGCAAGCTGCACTTCTGGTGGTCGATGATCTCCTTCAACATCACCTTCTTCCCGATGCACTTCCTGGGTCTGGCCGGCATGCCCCGTCGCTATGCCGACTACCCCATGCAGTTCGCCGACTTCAACATGATCGCCACCATCGGCGCCTTCGGCTTCGGTCTGGCCCAGGTCTACTTCTTCGTCTTCGTGATCATCCCGGCCATGCGCGGCCAGGGTGAGAAGGCGCCCCAGAAGCCCTGGGAAGCCGCGGAAGGCCTGGAGTGGGAAGTGCCCTCGCCGGCGCCCTTCCACACCTTCGAGAACCCGCCCAAGCTCGACGCCACGGCCACCAAGGTCATCGGCTGAGCCCGCACGGAGAACCTGCGCCATGACGACGCCCGAACAGAAGAAAGCCAACCTCCGACTCGGCCTGGTGCTGGCGTCGGTGGCGCTGGCCTTCTTCCTGGGCTTCCTGGCCAAGTTCGTCGTCTTCGGCAAGTGAGCAGGCCATGAACCTGCGGCAAGAGAACGTGAAGATGGTGGGCAAGCTGGCCATCGTGGTGGCCGGCATGTTCGGCTTCGGCTATGCGCTGGTGCCCATCTACAAGCATCTCTGCGAGGCGCTGGGCATCAATGTGCTGGCGGTGGGCGAGCAGGACCGCTCCCTGCGTGCCGTCAACACCCAGGTCGACACCAGCCGCACCGTCACCGTCGAATTCGATGCCAATGTGCGCGGTCCCTGGCGCTTCAAGCCGGCCCAGGCTTCGCTGCAGGTGCACCCGGGCGAGATGGCGACCGTGATGTACGAGTTCGAGAACGTGCAGGACCGCCGCATGGCCGCCCAGGCCATCCCGAGCTATGCGCCGCGCCAGGCCGCCGCGCACTTCACCAAGCTCGAGTGCTTCTGCTTCAACGAATACACGCTGGCGCCCGGCGAGAAGAAGCAGTGGCCGGTGGTCTTCGTGATCGATCCCAAGCTGTCCAAGGACGTGAGCACCATCACCCTGTCCTACACCTTCTTCGAGGTCGGCAGCAAGACGCCGGCTGCACCGACAGCGGCCCGCAAGCTGACGAGCGGGGAGTCCGGCGCATGAGCAAGGCCACCGTTCAGCAAGGTTCGGTCTGGGCCACCGTCAAGGCCGTGGCCTGGTCCTTCCTCGGCGTACGCAAGGGCAGCGGTTTCCAGGATGACATCAGTCGGCTCAAGCCCTACCACATCATCGCGGTGGGTCTGGTCGGTGGCATCCTCTTCGTATTGTTTTTGATTGGATTGGTGAACTGGATCGTCGCCGCCTGAGGCGAAGGTCCAGCGTTCAGCATTGAAGAAAACCAGAACCGGAAGTAATGGAGTAAACATGAGTTCTACGACCCACGGCGGCACCCCGTACTACTATGTGCCCGGCCCGTCCCGTCATCCCGTGATGGCGTCGATCGGTCTGTTCTTCGTCATCCTGGGCGCCGGCCAGTGGATCAACGGTTCCGGCTGGGGCAAGTACTCCCTGTTGCTGGGCCTGGTGTGGTGGCTGGTGGTGCTCTACCAGTGGTTCCGCGAAGCCATCGCCGAGAGCGAAGGCGGTCAGTACGGTCACAAGATCGACATCTCCTACCGCTGGAGCATGACCTGGTTCATCTTCTCCGAAGTGATGTTCTTCGGCGCCTTCTTCACCGCCCTGTGGTGGGCCCGTGCCCACTCGGTGCCGGCGCTGGGCAGCCTGGAGAACGCGCTGCTGTGGCCCGATTTCAAGGCCGTGTGGCCCAGCGTGGTGGCGGGTGCCACAGCTTCGCCGGCCGGTATCATCGAGCCCTTCCAGACCATGGGCCCCTTCTGGCTGCCCACGATCAACACGGCTCTGCTGCTGACCTCGGGTGTCACGCTGACCATTGCCCACCACGCCCTGCGTGATGGCAACCGCAGCAAGACCATCGGCTTCATGTGGATCACCGTGCTGCTGGGTCTGATCTTCCTGTTCGTGCAGGGCTACGAGTACTACCACGCCTACACCGACCTGAACCTCAAGCTTTCGTCGGGCATCTTCGGCTCCACCTTCTTCATGCTGACCGGCTTCCACGGCTTCCACGTGTTCGTCGGCATGCTGATGCTGTTTTTCATCACCCTGCGCCTGCAGAAGGGCCACTTCACGGCCGAGCGTCACTTCGGTTTCGAGGGCGCCGCCTGGTACTGGCACTTCGTGGACGTGGTGTGGCTGGGTCTCTACATCCTCGTCTACTGGATGTAATCGGGGCGGCTACTGCGCGGGCTTGATCCGTCGTTGCGGGGCCCGTCGGGAAATCCTCACGTACCTAGAAGTACGTTCTGGTTTCCCGCCACCCGCGCCTAGGCTGAAGCCCGCTCGCTACGCCGCTTGGGGCGTGCGAGCCGACAAAAACAAAAGCCGCGTGTAGCGGCTTTTGTTTTTGTCTGATGCGTGTTGCGCCTACTGGCCTGGCTTGATGCCCGTGGGCTGGATGTAGCCCAGTTTCCAGGCGATCAGGATGCAGAGGAAGATCAGGACCGAGAAGCCCACGCGGAAGGCGAGGGCGCGTGCCATGTTGCTGGTCTTGGGCTTGCCGTCGCGGCCGTCGCGCAGCATGAAGAACAGGGCTGAGCCCAGGCTGGCGATGATAGCCAGGAAGGCCAGGGCGACAAGGTATTTCATGGACGGGATTATCGCGTGAGTGAACGCAGTCGTTTCTGGGTGGTGACGCTGGCGGCCGTGCTGGGCATGGCGGTCACGGCCGCGCTCGGGCGCTGGCAGCTGGGGCGCGCCGCGGAAAAGGAAACCCTGCAGGCCGCCATCGAGGCCCGCGCACAGCAGCCGGTGCTCGAGGCCCGCGATGCCGCTGGATCGGACGCGCCACCGGATCTGTTGCACCGCCGGGTCGAGGCCCGCGGCCAGTGGGTGGGCGAGCGCACGGTCTTTCTGGACAACCGGCAGATGAACGGGCGCCCCGGTTTCTTCGTCGTCACGCCGCTGCGCCTGGAGGGCGAGGCCGGCGTGCTGCTGGTGCAGCGCGGCTGGGTGCCACGCAACTTCGAGGACCGCACTCGCGTGCCAGTGATCGAGACGCCCGCGGGCCCGGTCGTGGTGCAGGGGCGGCTGGCCGCACCTCCTTCACGGCTATACGAGATGGGCCCGGCCGAGGCCGGGGCGATCCGGCAAAATCTCGATCTGGTGCAGTTCCGCGCGGAAACCGGCCTGCCGCTGGCGGGTCTGTCCATCCAGCAGACCGGTGCTGCAGCCGATGGCCTGCTGCGCGACTGGCCCCAGATCAACACCGGCGTGGACAAGCACTACGGCTACGCGTTTCAATGGTTCGGGCTCTGTGCCCTGATGGCGATTCTTTATGTCTGGTTCCAAATTGTCCGAAGATTCCGTGGCCGCAGGCCCTGAGGCTGCACAAGACCACGTGCTCGGGCTCACCGTGCACAGCCTGCCCGAGCCCGGCCAGGTCGTGGCCGAGGACGCGGCGCGCACGCGTTCCGGTCGCTGGAAGATGATCGTCTTGCTGCTCGTCTGCGCGGCGCCGGTGATCGCCTCCTACTTCACCTATTACGTGATCCGCCCCGAAAGCAAGCGCAGCTTTGGCGAACTCATCGACCCGCAGCGCCCGCTGCCCGAGTTGCTGGCGCTGGATCTCGCCGGTGCCACCCATCGCCTGCCCGAACTCAAGGGCCAGTGGCTGCTGCTCAGCGTGGGCCCGGCCGCCTGCCCCGAGGCCTGCCAGCAGCAGCTCTACTTCCAGCGCCAGCTGCGCGAACTCATGGGGCGCGAGAAGGAACGCGTGGAGCGCGTCTGGCTGATCCAGGACACCGCGCCCGTCCCCGAGTCCCTGCAGGCGGCGCTGCAGGGCGCCACCGCCCTGCGCGTGCCGGCCGACGAGCTGGCGCGCTGGCTGGCACCCGCTGCCGGACAGCGTCTCGAGGACCACCTCTACGTGGTGGATCCCATGGGCAACTGGATGATGCGCTTCCCCGCCGGCATGAACGTGGAGACGGCGGCCAAGGCCAAGCGTGATCTCGAGCGTCTGCTGCGTGCCTCTTCCTCCTGGGACCAGCCCGGTCGTTGAACATGGACACGCAAGCCCTCTACGATCTGAGCCCGGCCCTGCGCCTCATGGGCATGGGCCTCGTGCTCGCGGCCGGCCCGCTGGCCTGGGTCTGGCTGCGCAACCGCCAGGCCGGCAGCTCGCGCCGCCTGCAGGCCCTGACCCTGCTCACGCTCTTCCTGACCTTCGACCTGGTGCTCTTCGGTTCCTTCACGCGCCTGACCGACTCCGGCCTGGGCTGCCCCGACTGGCCCGGCTGCTACGGCAAGGCCAGCCCCGTGGGGGCGCACGCCGAAATCAGCGCCGCGCAGCAGGCCATGCCCACCGGCCCGGTCACGCACGGCAAGGCCTGGGTCGAGATGATCCACCGCTACCTGGCCACGGGCGTGGGCGTGCTCATCCTCGTGCTGGCCATCAGCACCTGGGTCGAGCATCTGCGCCAGCGTCGCAGCGGCGCCGCTCTTGCAGTCCCCAGTCCCTGGTGGGCCACGCTGACCCTGGTCTGGGTCTGCGTGCAGGGGGCTTTCGGTGCGCTCACGGTGACCATGAAACTCTTCCCTGCCATCGTCACCTTGCATCTGCTGGGCGGCCTCCTGTTGCTCGCTCTGCTCGCCTTGCAGGCGGTGCGCTATGCCCAGCTGCACAGCGCCTCGGCCACACGCCCCTTGCCGGCGCGCCTGCACACGCTGATGAAGATCGCCCTCGCCCTGCTCGCGCTGCAGATCGCGCTCGGCGGCTGGGTCAGCACCAATTACGCCGTGCTGGCCTGCACCGAATTCCCCACCTGCCAGGGCAGCTGGTGGCCCGAAATGAACTTCGCCCAGGGCTTCGAGCTCTGGCGCGAACTCGGGCTCACCACGGCCGGTGAGCACATCAGCTTCGCCGCGCTGACGGCCATCCACTACGCGCATCGCCTCGCGGCCTATCTCGTGATCGCCGTGCTGGTGCTGCTGGCCTGGCGCCTGCATGTGCTGCCGGCCTGGCGCGTACCGGCCCGCTGGCTCGCCGGCCTGCTGCTGCTGCAATTCCTCACCGGCCTGAGCAATGTGGTGCTCGATTGGCCCCTGCTGGCTGCCGTGCTCCACACGGGCGGCGCTGCGGCCCTGGTGGTCCTGTTGACCTGGGGCCTGGCCGGCAGCAAGACGCACCGTGCCATTGTCCGCGCCGCTCCCGTATCCGTTTCGAGTCCTGCCGCATGAGTGCCACCGCTTCCGTCCCGACGCCCTCCGTGTTCAGCCAGTTCTATGCGCTGACCAAGCCGCGGGTGGTACAGCTCATCGTCTTCTGCGCCCTCATCGGTATGGTGCTGGCCGTGCCCGGCCTGCCGGGCTGGCCCGAGCTGCGCCTCATGCTCATCGCCTCCCTGGGCATCTGGCTCGTGGCCGGGGCCGCGGCGGCCTTCAACTGCATCGTCGAGAAGGGCATCGACGCCAAGATGAAGCGCACCGCCTGGCGCCCCACGGCCAAGGGCGAGCTCAGCGATGTGCAGACCCTGCTGTTCTCGGCCGTGCTCTGCGGCGCCGGTTCGGCGCTGCTCTACCTCTGGGTCAACCCGCTGACCATGTGGCTGACCTTCGCCACCTTCGTCGGCTACGCCGTCATCTACACTGTCATCCTCAAGCCGCTGACGCCGCAGAACATCGTGATCGGCGGCGCCTCGGGCGCTATGCCGCCGGTGCTGGGCTGGGCTGCCATGACCAACCAGGTCGGTCCCGAGGCGCTGATCCTCTTCCTCATCATCTTCCTCTGGACGCCGCCGCACTTCTGGGCCCTGGCCCTGTACCGTGTCGAGGATTACCGCAAGTCCGGCCTGCCCATGCTGCCGGTCACGCACGGCAACGAATTCACGCGCCTGCAGATCCTGCTCTACACCCTGGTGCTGTTCGCCGCCTGCCTCATGCCCTTTGCCTACGGCATGAGCTCCTGGCTCTACCTGGCCGCGGCCGTGGTGCTCAGCGTAGGCTTCTTCGTCTACGCCTTCAAGCTCTGGCGCAGCTATTCCGACGAGCTGGCGCGCCGCACCTTCCGTTTTTCGCTCATCCATCTCAGCGTGCTCTTCGCCGCACTGCTGCTCGACCACTATCTGTTCTGAGGACTGTCATGGAAAAACGCCGACTGCTCCGTTCCACCCTGCTCGCCGTGCTGGCGGGCGGCGCCCTGTTGCTGGGTGCCTGCTCCGAGGGCGGCAAGGCCAGCTTCAACGCCATCGACGTGACCGGTGCCGACTACGCCAAGGACTTTGCGCTCACCGACCACAACGGCCAGGCGCGCACGCTCAAGGACTTCCAGGGCAAGATCGTCGTCATGTTCTTTGGCTACACCCAGTGCCCCGATGTCTGCCCGACTTCCATGACCGAGCTCGCGGCCGTCAAGAAGCTGCTGGGCTCCGACGGCGAGAAGGTGCAGGGCCTGTTCGTCACCATCGATCCCGAGCGCGACACGCCCGAGATCATGAAGTCCTACATGGCCAACTTCGACCCGAGCTTCCTCGCGCTCTACGCCGCCTCGCCGGATCAGCTCGCCGCCGTGGCCAAGGACTACAAGGTCTACTACAAGAAGGTCGACGGCAAGACGCCCACGAGCTACACCATGGACCACTCGGCCGGCATGTACATCTACGACACCCAGGGCCGCCTGCGCCTGTACTCGCGCTATGGCAGCGGCGCAGGCGCGCTGGCCGACGACATCCGCCTGCTGCTCAAGAACTGAGCCGCTGCTCGCGGCCTGGGCTCACTCGACCTTGATGCCGCGCTCGGCAATGATCCTGCCCATGGCCGCGGTGTCCGCAGCGATGCGGCGGGCCAGGGCTTCCGAGCTGCCACCGGCCACCTGCCAGCCCTGCTGGTACAGGCGCTGACGTACCTCGGGGCTGCGCGCGATCTCGCTCAGAAGAGCCGAGAGCCGGGCCACCACGGGCTTGGGCAGCGAGGCCGGGCCGGCCACCGCGTTCCAGATCTCGAGCTGGAAATCCTTCACCCCCGCCTCGGACAGGCTGGACACTCCCGGTGCCAGCGTGCTGCGGCCCGCCGAGGTCACGCCCAGCAGGCGCACCTTGCCGGCAGCGGCCTGCGCCTGGGCCAGGCCTGGTGGCAGCATGGAGAGCTGGATGTCGCCACCAATCATGGCCGTGACCACCTGCGGATAGCCGGGGTAGGGCACATGCACGGCCTCGGCGCCCGTGCGCGCCTTGAACAGCTCCATGCCGATATGACCCACGGTGCCGATGCCCGGTGAGCCATAGCTCCACTTGCTGCCGCTGTTGCGCGCTGCGGCCAGCCAGTCGGCCGTGCTGTTGCCCGGGGCACCAGCCGGCGCGGCCAGCACCAGCGGTGCGGTGCCGATCAGGCTGATGGGTGCCAGGTCCTTGGCCGGGTCATAAGGCGTCTTGGGATTGAGCAGCTTGGCGATCGTGAGGTTGCCGTTGATCATCACGCCCAGCGTGTGGCCGTCGGTGGCCTTGGCCACGAGATCGGCCGCGATATTGCCGCCGGCGCCCGGGCGGTTCTCCACCACCACGGGCTG
>JAIERT010000025.1 GCA_019746735.1 Burkholderiaceae bacterium
GCCAGCTCGTGCCCATCCTGCACAAGTACAGCAAGTTCGCCGGTGCCGGTGAAAAAGCCCAGGCGCGCCAGAACGCTGAGAAGCTCAGCCTGCCCGGCGCCGCCGGCAACGAGGCCAGCGACGAGCGCGATCAGGGCAACTTCGAGTAAGTCGGCACCGCACTAGGCGGGCAGTACCGTGTGCCCCAGTGGCCCGGGCCGTCCGAACAGATAGCCCTGGAACACCGTGCAGCCGTTGTCCAGCAGGAAGCGGCGCTGTCCCTCGCTCTCCACGCCTTCGGCCACGGCCTGCAGCTCCATGCTCTGCGCCAGGGCCAGGATGGTGCGCACGATGGCTGCGTCGTTGGGATCGGTCAGCACGTCCCGCACAAAACCCTGGTCGATCTTGAGCTGGTCCAGCGGCAGGCGCTTGAGGTAGCTCAGCGATGAATAGCCGGTACCGAAATCATCGAGCGCAAAGCGCACACCGCGCTCGCGCAGCGCACCCATCTTGCGGATCGCGTCCTCCACGTCGGAGATCAGCACGCTCTCGGTCAGCTCGAGCTTGAGGCGCTGCGGATCGGCGCCCGTCTCCTCGAGCACCGCCTGCACCTGAGCCACGAAATCGTTCTGGCGGAACTGGCGTGCGCTCACGTTCACCGCCAGGCTCAGCTCGCGCGTGGCCGGCTCGCAGGCCCAGGCCACGAGCTGGCGGCAGGCCGTGCGCAGCACCCACTGGCCAATGCCCAGGATCAGGCCGCTCTGCTCGGCCAGCGCAATGAACTCGGCCGGCGAGACCAGGCCGCGCCGCGGATGGCGCCAGCGCAGCAGCGCCTCGTAGCCCAGGATGCGGCTGCGCCCGTCGACCACGGGCTGGTAGTGCAGCAGCAGCTCCTCGCGCTGCAGGCCCATGCGCAGATCGGCGTCGAGCGCAGCGCGCGCCAGCACCGCCGCCTGCATCTGCGGGTCGAAGAAACGCAGGGTGTTGCGACCGGCCGCCTTGGCCTGGTACATGGCCACATCGGCCCGTTTCAGCAGTTCGTCCACGCCCAGCATGGCGCCGGAAAACAGCGTGATGCCGATGCTGGGCGAGCTGCTGTGCTGGCGACCGACCAGCTCATAGGGTGCGTTGAGGCGCTGCAGGATCTTCTCGGCCACCAGCTCGGCCTGGCTGGCGGCGTCGGCGTCGCTTTCATTGAGGTCTTCGAGCATCACCACGAACTCGTCGCCGCCGAAGCGCGCGGCCGTGTCGCCTTCGCGCAGGCAGGACACCAGGCGCAGCGCCACCTGCTCGAGCAGCAGATCGCCCACGTCGTGACCCAGGGTGTCGTTGAGGTCCTTGAAGTTGTCCAGGTCGATGAAGAGCAGCGCGCCGTAGCGCTTGCTGCGCGCGCTCGTGACCTGGGCATGGGCCAGCCGGTCCATCAGCAGGCGGCGGTTGGGCAGGCCGGTCAGCGTGTCGTAGAAAGCCAGGCGCTGGGTCTCGTCCTCGGCGCGCTTGCGCTTGCTGATATCGCGCCCGATGCCGCGGTAGCCCCTGAAGACGCCCCGCTCGTCGAAGAAGGGCGCCCCGCTGACGGCCACCCAGTAGGTGTGGCCGTCAGCGTCCAGGCGCTGCATCTCCAGGTCACGGAAGGGCTGGTGCGATTCGAGCACGCGGCGGTGGACGGCCCAGTCCTCATCGTCCAGGTTCAGCGCCCCGAGCTCCCAGCGCGTCTTGCCGATGCTGTCGGCCTGGGTCAGGATGGACTTGCCCTCGCGGTAGCCCGCAAAGCTCGTGAAACGGAACTGCTCGTTGGTCTCCCAGTACCAGTCGGACGAGAGATCGGTCAGGCTGCGGAAGCGTGCCTCGCTCTCCTGCAGGTGCCGCTGGGCCAGCTTGCTCTCGTTGATGTCACGCACGGCGCCATAGGAGGCCAGCTTGCCGTCGGCCTCACGTACCGTGACCGAGTTGCCGCGCACCCAGCGCGTGCCGCCGTCGGGCTGACGGACGCGGAACTCGTGCTGCCAGACCCCACCATCATGGTGCGCGGCGCGCATGGACGCAAACAGCGCCGGCATGTCCTCGGGCTCGATCGACGCAAACAGCGTACGCGCGTCATGCCGCACCGCCTCGGGCGTCGTGTGGAACATGTGGCGCACGCTGTCGTTGATGAAGGGAAAGCTCACGTGGCCGTCCTCGCGCTGCTGGTACTGGAACAGCACGTCGGGCACGCGGCTCGTGAGTTTCTCGATGAAATCCAGCTTCTCCTGCAGGGCGCTATTGGCCCGGCGCTCGGCCGTGATGTCCTGGATCACGCCAAAGTCGATAGGTTCGCCCGCGCTGTTGAACTGGCGGTGCAGGCTGGAACGCAGCCAGACCTGCACACCATCGGCGCGGAAGGCGCGGTACTCGAAAGGCACCCCCCGCATCGCGCGGCGCTCTTCGCTGAACAGGGCCAGATCTTCCGGGTGTATGGATTTGCGCGCCTGCTCGCTGGTTATCGGCGACATACTGTCCGGGTCGACGCCGCGGATCATACGCAGGCCCTTGGACCAGACGATCTTCTCCCCATCGGCTGAGGCGATCCAGTAACCCACGCCGGCCAGGCGCTCGGTCAGCTCATGCAGGGCCAGCTGCTGGCTCAGCTGCTCATTGGCCGCCGCCAGCGCCACCTCGCCGGAACGCAGCGACTCCTCGGCCATGCGCTCGGCCGTGACATCCTTGAGGTACATGAGCACATGGCTGACCCCGACCACGTCGATGACCACGCCGTTGTAACGCACCAGGCGCTTGCCCCGGCTCTTGAGGTAGACGATGACCTCGCGGTCACGCAGGCGGCCGGTGGCGCGCAGCTCGGCCAGGGCAGATTCGCGCGTGGCCTGGTCGGGCCAGTGACCGATCTCGACCGCTGTGTGGCCGATGACCTCCTCGCGGGTGCAGCCCGTGAGCAGCAACCACTCGCGGTTGACGTCGACGATCAGACCGTCTTCCAGGCGCGACAGGCCGATGGCCTCGGGGCTGTCCTCGAAGGCGGCGGTGAACAGCAGCTCGGTATGGCGACGCTGGCGCTCCAGCAGCTCCCAGTCGTGCTCGCGGGCCTGCAGGCGCGCCTCCACCTCGCGCAGCTGTGCGCGCAGACGCGTGATCTCATCCTTGTCGTCGGCAGAACCCATGTGTATCAGAAGGCAGGGCATGGACCGATGGACAAAGCGCCCGGAGAGGGCCACGCGTGCATGGTGGATGTTAATCCACCCCCCATGCGTCCCCGCGCGCTGGCGGGCCAATAATCCTGCAAAGCCGGTATTCCTGCCGTATCGCCGTGATGCCGACTACCCGCCCCGGGCACAGGGGCATGCGCGCGCCCGGCGGCAGGCCGGCGCCAGCGCGGCTAGAGTGGCGACCCATTCCCCCTTCAGCACCATGACATCCTCCGGCTACAAAGGCAACAAACAGTCCCTGCCCAGCAAGCCCTGCGTGGCCTGTGGCCGGCCCATGAGCTGGCGCAAGAAATGGGAGAAGAACTGGGAACAGGTCAAGTACTGCTCTGATGCCTGCCGCATGGCCAAACCCGCCCGGCCCGCCGCATGAGCGCACTGCGCACCTTGGTGCTCGTGCTGGGCGACCAGCTGGATGCGCAGGCCAGCGCCTTCGACGGCTTCGATCCGGCGCAGGACGCGGTCTGGATGGCCGAGGTCGCCGAGGAATCCACCCACATCGTCTCGGGCCAGCCGCGCATCTCCCTCTTCCTCAGTGCCATGCGCCACTTTGCCGAGACGCTGCGCGATCTCGGCCGGCCCCTGCACTACACACGGCTCGACGACCCCCACAACCAGGGCAGCCTGGCCGCCCAGCTGGCCCACGACCTCGGGCGCCTGCAGCCGCGTGAGCTGGTGCTCACCGCCCCCGGCGACTGGCGCGTGCTGCGCGCCCTGCAGGCCACGGCGCGTGACGCCGGCCTGCCCCTGGAGATCCGCGACGACCGGCATTTCTACACCACGGTGCGCGACTTCGCGGCCCACGCCAAGGGCCGCAAGAGCCTGCGCATGGAGTACTTCTACCGCGAGCAGCGGCGCCGCCACGGCGTGCTCATGGACGGCGAGGAACCCGCAGGCGGGCGCTGGAACTACGACAGCGACAACCGCCAGCCTTTCGGACCGGACGGCCCGGGCTTCCTGCCCCAGCCCCTGCGCTTCGCGCCCGACGCCATCACGCAGGAGGTGCTGGCCCTGGTGCGCACGCGCTTTGCCAACCACCCCGGCACACTCGACACCTTCGCCTGGCCCGTCAAGCGCGAACAGGCCCTGCAGGCGCTGCAGGCCTTCATCAGCGAACGCCTGCCGCACTTCGGCCCCTGGCAGGACGCCATCTGGCCTGGCGAACCCTGGCTCTACCACGCCCAGCTCGGCGCGGCGCTCAACCTCAAGCTCCTGAACCCGCGCGAGGTCGTGGCCGCCGCCGAAGCCGCCTGGCGCGCGGGCTTGGTGCCGCTGGCCAGCGCCGAAGGCTTCATCCGCCAGATCCTGGGCTGGCGCGAATACGTGCGGGGCATCTACTGGACGCAGATGCCGGACTACCTGGAGCGCAACGCGCTCGACGCCCACCAGCCGCTGCCCACCTGGTACTGGGACGGCCGCACCGATCTGGCCTGCCTGCGCGATGCCATCAGCCAGACGCTGCAGCACGGCTACGCGCATCACATCCAGCGCCTCATGGTCACCGGCCTCTACGCCCTGCTGCTCGGCGTGGAGCCCAAGGAGGTCCACGCCTGGTACCTCGGCGTCTACGTCGATGCGGTCGAATGGGTGGAGCTGCCCAACACCCTGGGCATGAGCCAGCACGCCGACGGCGGCCTCATGGCCAGCAAGCCCTACATCGCGAGCGGCAAGTACATCGAACGCATGAGCCCGCTGTGCCGCGGCTGCCGCTACGACCCGGCCCAGCGCACAGGGGAGAACGCCTGCCCCATCACCACGCTGTACTGGGATTTCCTGCTGCGCCACGAGGCCCGGCTCGCCGCCAACGCGCGCACCGCCCTGCAGATCAAGAACCTCGCGCGGCTCGACGAGGTCGAGCGCCAGGCCGTGCAGCAACGTGCCGCCGCCATCCGCCGCGGCGAGATCGGCTCCCTGCCATGATGGTGTCCCCGGGCCTGGCCGCCGCCCGCGCCCGGCTGGCCGCCGTGCGACCGACCGACTATGCACGCACGCGCAACCACCTTGAGGGCGCGGTCACCGGCCTCTCGCCCTACCTCACCCACGGCCTGCTCACGCTGCCCGAGGTGCTGGATGCGCTCCTCGCCCGCGAGGACCTGCCGGTCCAGCACAAGCTGGTCTTCGAGCTCGGCTGGCGCGCCTACTTCCGCCATGTCTGGGCGCACCGCGGTGCAGGCATCTTCGCGTCCCTGCACCAAGGGCCGCTGCCCGAGTCGGCCTATGCACCCGAGCTGCCGGCCGATATCCGCGAGGCCCGCACCGGCCTGCCCGTGATCGACCAGGCCGTGCGCACCCTGTACGCCACGGGCACGCTGCACAACCACGCGCGCCTCTGGCTGGCCAGCTATGTGGTGCACCTGCGCAAGGTGCACTGGCGTGCCGGCGCCGACTGGCTCTACGCGCACCTGCTCGACGGCGATCTCGCAAGCAACCACCTGAGCTGGCAGTGGGTCGCCGGCACCGGCAGCCACCAGCCCTATCTCTTCAATGCCGAGAACGTGGCGCGCTTCGCGCCGGCGGCCTGGCACTGCGCGGGCTCGGCGATCGACACCTCCTACGAGCAGCTGCAGGCCTGGGCCCGCGATGCGGACCAGGTGCTCGCCCCCACGGGCGCGGCAGGCGTCACCGAGCCGGCGCTGCACACCCAGGCACCCACCCCACTGGCCCTGTCGCTGCCCGGGCCCGCCGCGCTGCACGGCCGCAGCGTCTGGCTGATCCATCCCTGGTCGCTCTCGGCGCCGCCCGCCGATCTGCCCGCCGACACCGTGGTGCTGGGCGTGTACCCGGCCGACTTCCACCAGCAGCATCCCTGGTCGGCGGCGCGCTGGCATTTCGTCGATGCCGGCATGGCCGAGCTCACGCCCTGGCGCTGTCTGGCCGACGCCCGGACGCTGCAGCCCCTGCTGGCCGGTGCACGGCAGGTCCAGGCCTGGGCCGAGCCCCATCTGCCGCACTGGCTGGGCCAGGTGGCGCACCTGCGCGAGCCCGTGCCGCTGTTCGCCCCCGAGCCGCAGCGCTGCGACTCCTTCTCGCAGTGGTGGGCCCGGGCCACCCGCGGCCGGCGCCGGGCCGCCGAGCTGCTCCAAGACCACGGCGCGCGCAAGGCCGCGCTTTTGGACTATCCTCATGCCCGCCCCCAACCCTCCTCCGGACCATGACTGCGAAGAACGTCCTGGGCACGCCCCTTGTGCCCTGCTCCTACGACCCGCTGACCGGCTACTTCCGCGACGGCTGCCGCAACACCGACGCGCAGGACAGCGGCTCGCACGTGATCTGTGCCCGCGTGAGCCAGGCCTTCCTTGAGTTCTCCCTGTCCCGTGGCAATGACCTCTTCATGCCCCGGCCCGAGCATCGCTTCCCGGGCCTCAAGGCAGGTGACCGCTGGTGCCTGTGCGCGCTGCGCTGGAAGGAAGCCTTCGAGGCCGGCGTCGCGCCGCCCGTGGTGCTGGAGAGCACGCACGCGCGCGCGCTGGACTACGTCACCCTCGAGCAGCTGCGCGCCCACGAATACCTGCGTCAGCCGAGCCAGCCATGAACCAGCCGCCCCGTGTCGTCGCCCTGCTCGGTTATGGCGGTCTGCTGCCTTTTGTCGTGGGCGCACTCGGCCTGCTGCTCATGCCCAAGGGCCATGCGCTCTGGCAGGCCATGCTGCTGGGCTACGCCGCCATCATCCTGAGCTTCGTCGGCGCCCTGCACTGGGGCTTCGCCATGAGCGCCGCCGCGTCCGACGCGCCCGGGCTCTACAGCTGGAGCGTGGTGCCGGCCCTGCTGGGCTGGTTGGCCCTGCTGCTGCCCGGCGTGCTGCCCCTGCTGGGCAGCGACTCGCGCACCGGCACGGCCCTGGCCGCGGCCCTGCTGATCCTGGCCTATGCCGCGCACTACCTGCAGGACCGGCGTCTGGCCCGCCACCAGCCGTTGCCGCACTGGTACCTGCCGCTGCGCCTGCGGCTGAGCACCGGCGCCGTGCTGGCCCTGGCGGTGCTCGCCAGCACGGCCTGAAGTCCTGCGCGTCGACTCAGCGCGCCGGCGTGGCCAGCAGGCTCACGTGCGCGGCCACCACGCGCCAGCCCGCGGGCGTGCGCATCCAGGTCTGGCTCTGGCGGCCCGTGGCCGTGCTGCCTGCGCGGCGAAACTCGGTGTTGGCCGTCGCGAAATCGCGGCCATAGGTCGTGATCACCGTGTTGTAGATCTCGCGCATCAGCCCCGCCGAGGGACGCCCGGCACGGAAGTCCTGGATGGCCTGGTAGCCATAGAGGTTCTCGGTCGCGCCGTAGCGCAGGGTGTGCGGGCTGTCCCAGAACAGCTCGTCGAGCACCTCGACCTTGTTGTGCACCAGCGCGTCCTCGTAGCGGGCGAAGGCGGCCTGCACTTCGGCCAGCACCTCGGGCAGGTTGATGTCCATGACGGTGTCCTTGTTCATGCCGCGAGTTTGACCGATGTCGCCTGCTTCCCCAGATAGGCCTGGGCCAGCGCGCCGTCGGCCGCGATCTGCGCCGCCGTGCCCTGGGCCACGATGCGTCCGCCCTCGATCACATAGGCGCGGTCCGCCAGGGCCAGGGCCAGGCCGGCCATCTGGTCCACCAGCAGCAGGGTCATGCCTTCCTGGCGCAGCTGGTCCAGCGCGGCAAAGAGCTCGGCGATGATCTTGGGCGCCAGGCCCAGCGAAGGTTCATCGAGCAAGAGGATGCGCGGGCGCGACATCAGCGCACGGGCAATCGCCAGCATCTGCTGCTCACCGCCCGAGAGCAGGCCCGCACGCTGGTACAGGCGCTCACGCAGGCGCGGGAAGCGCTGCAGCTGTTCCTCCACCCGCGCCTCGCGGTCCGCGGGCTGCAGGAAGGCGCCGAGGCGGATGTTGTCCAGCACACTGAGTTCGGGGAAGACCTGGCGCCCCTCGGGCACCAGCACCACGCCCTGGGCCACCACCTGCTCGGCGCCAAGGTTCTTGAGCTCGCGGCCTTCGAGGTGGATGCCGCCCTGCACCGGCCGGTGCAGGCCCGCGAGCGCCTTCATCAGCGTGGACTTGCCCG
>JAIERT010000268.1 GCA_019746735.1 Burkholderiaceae bacterium
AACGGCCTGGACGAGGACCGCAACCTCACGCGCGAGGCCATGCAGCGCGGCTGGGACTGCCTGGGCCGCTTTGCCGAACGCCTGGCCGGCTTCAAGAAGGCGCAGGTGCGCGCCGTCGCCACCCAGACCCTGCGCGAAGCACGCAACCGCGAAGAATTCCTGAGCCGCGCGCAGCAGATCCTGGGCTTTCCCATCGAGGTCATCTCGGGCCGCGAGGAAGCACGCCTGATTTACCAGGGCGTGTCCCATCTGCTGCCGCAGAGCGACGAACGCCGCCTGGTGGTGGACATCGGCGGACGCTCCACCGAACTCATCCTGGGCCAAGGCTACCGCCCGCGCTTCATGGACTCCTACCGCGTGGGCAGCGTGGCCTGGTCCATGCGCTACTTCCCCGAAGGCGTCTTCAGCACCGCGGCCTTCGACACCGCCGAGATCGCGGCCCAGGCCGTGCTCGAGGAAGCCCTCAACAGCTGCCGCCCGCAGGACTGGGACACGGCCTACGGCTCGTCGGGCACCGTGGGCGCCGTGGGCGACGTGATGCAGGCCGCGGGCTGGCCGGCCGGCCTGATCACCCGCGAAGGCCTGGACTGGCTGCTGGACCGCCTGCTCAAGACCGGCAGCGCCGAGCGCCTGCGCCTCGACGGCATGAAGGACGACCGCCGTGCCGTGATCGGCGGCGGCGTCAGCGTGCTGCGCGCGGTCTTCTCGCTGCTGGAGATCGAGGAGATGCATGTGTCGCAGGGCGCGCTGCGCCATGGCGCGCTCTTCGACCTGCTGGACCGCGAACACGAACAGAGCGACCCGCGCAGCACCAGCGTGCAGCGCCTGGCGCGCAATTTCGGCGTGGACCCGGCCCAGGCCCGGCGCGTGAGCCAGGTCGCCGAGGAACTGCTGCAACAGCTGGCGCGTGGCCACAACCTGCCCG
The DNA here is from genome assembly GCA_019746735.1 of Burkholderiaceae bacterium. Classification (GTDB taxonomy): domain Bacteria; phylum Pseudomonadota; class Gammaproteobacteria; order Burkholderiales; family Burkholderiaceae_C; genus Hylemonella. The sequence goes on from JAIERT010000268.1 coordinate 926, forward strand.
AGCTGGAGCGCCACCTGCGCAAGCTCGGCTGGGCCGCGCAGCTGCACGAGATCGGCAGCGCCATCTCGCACAGCGACTACCACAAGCACGGCGCCTACATCCTGGACAACGCCGACGCCGCCGGCTTCACCATGAACGAACTGCACCGCCTGGGCCAGCTCGTGCTGGGCCACCGCGGCAAGCTGCGCAAGCTCGACCTCGAGCTCGACGACGCGGCCTTCACCCTGCAGCTGCTGGCCCTGCGCCTGGCCGTCGTGCTCTGCCATGCCCGGCGTGACCCCGACCTGCATGGCCTGCAGATCGCATGGGACGGCGGCACCGAAGTCCAGTTGAGCCACCCCGCCACCTGGGGCGCCAGCTACCCGCAGTCGGCCTGGCTGCTGCAGGAGGAAGTGCAGGCCTGGCAGAAGACGCTCTGGGCCTTGCACGTCCGGGCGACGGGCTGACTCTGCTGAACGCAGTGCCGGACGGCGCGCCTCCAGCGCTCTAGCGAGAGATCTTGCGCTCGACGTCCACCACGGCCCCCGCCCGGAAGGTGATGACCGTCAACGTGTCCGGGTCCTGCTCATGCGGGAAATAGGTCCAGGTCTTATCCCCGTCACGCCCCTGGATGATGACTGCCCCGTCACGCCCGCGCACGCGGCCGACCGTCCAGGCTTCGTGATCCGGCTTGCCCACACGAACCAGGACCTCCCCCTCCGTCATGCCCATGCGGATGAAACCGCGTTCACGAGCGTCTTGCGCGCTGACGACGGCACTGACCCCCAAGAGCAAAGGCAGGACGAGAGCACGGAGTATCTTCATGGTGTGTGTGCTGAGGTGAGACTGAACAGATGAACAGAGAGCGGGCCCCGGCTGCGCGGTGACCACAGCCCAGTCAACGCCTGAACCATCGAGGCGTTGACAGCGCGCGCCGCAAGGCGGCGCTCAGGCCAGCCAGCCCACCTTGCGCAGCGTCTGTACCAGACCTTCGGCAAAGCTGCGATAGCCCTGGGCGTTGGCATGCACGGTGTCGGCGCGCAGGTCCGGCTGCGAGAGCACCCGGGCCCAACCCTCGGCGTGCAGCGGCAGCTTGAGCTCCTCGGCCAGCTCGGCGTAGAGCGGATGGTCCTTGAGGCTGCCCGTGCCTGCGGCCAGCAGCGAGACCTGGGGCACCGCCACCAGCAGCACCTGCGCCCCACCGGCCTGCACCGTGCGGCTGATCTCGCGGATCGTGGCCTTCGCAGCCCCTGCGCTCATCTGGCGCAGGAAATCGTTGCCGCCGATACTCACGATCACCAGCCGGGGCTGATGCTCCTGCAGCAGCGCCGGCAAGCGCGCCAGCGCCTGTGCCGTGGTGTCGCCCGAGACCCCGCCATTGACCACCTGCCAACCCGTGAGCGACTGCAGCACGGTGGGATAGGCCGTGTCCGGCGTGGCCCCTACGCCCGAGGTCAGCGAATCACCGAGCGCCAGCACGGTGCTGCCGGCCGGCAGCGCCTGCGCTTGAGGGGCGCGCTTGCTGCAGGCCGGCAAGAAGGCAACGGTCGGCAAAGCGGCCAGCGTGAGCAACAGACGACGGCGCGGCAGTTTGGCAACGAGACGGGATGAGGTCATGGAGAAAATCGTCCGAAAAGGAGCCAAGCCGCAGTCTAGTGGCAGCTCAGGGCCCGGTGTCGAAACCGCGGGCCAGGGTACGGAGACTCAACGCCCCGACGAACCGCTGAGCGAAATCGCGAACGCCAGATAGGCCATGGCCGCCGGCAGGGGCAGCAGGTGCCACCAGTAGGTGCGGGCCGAGGCGCCGGACATATAGCCATGCACGATCAGGCCAGCGCTGACGAAACACAGCAGCGGCAGCACATACAGCGACACATCGAGCACCAGGATCACGCTCTTGCTCACGTTGTCCTGGTTGGCGATGCCGCCCCCCGAGAACCCCACCAGCAGGAACAGCATCATGGCCAGGCTCAGCTGGGCCACCACACTCACCACCACCCAGAACAAAGACATAAGGGCTCCTGATTCCTCGTACCAACGGCATGCGTCCCGCCAGCCTAGCAGGCCAGCGAAGGCGTGAATTTCTCGTCCCCGGTGAGGGGGCATTCCAGGGTGTGGGCCTCGATCTCCAGCACCACACCGTTGGACACGGCCAATCTGGCGCGGACCGGGCCAGCCGGCGCGAAGGGCAGCGGCAGGCTGCGCAGGCCTTGGCCGTCCACCCGCAACTCGCCCTCCGCCAGCCGGCCCATGGCCAACGCCAGCTCACCCTGCCAGCGCGCCTGGCGGAACAGCAGCGCCACGGGCGCGAGATAGCCCTCGGTCTCTTCAGGCGCCTGCGTGAAGCAGCCTGCCGGGCCATAGACATGCGCGGCCGAGAGGATGAGCCGCAGATCGGCCCCGACCGCGTGGGCCGCGCTGAGCTGCGAGTCCTGAAAGTCGAGGCGCAGGCCGTCCTGCGTGAGGGGCTTCATCGCCGGGGCCCCGCTGGCGACTCGGCCGCGACGCGGATCTCGGCCTTCACGATCCGGGGCAGGCCCTGCACGCGGTGGCGGGAGTCATAGGTGACACGCAAGCCCGTGGCAGAAGGCGGCAGGGGGCGGCTCAGCACCAGGGTCTTGCAGCTGTAGCCCAGCGCCACCCAGGTCCCTGCCGCCGAGACGGGGGTGAGCGTCCAGCTCAGCAGGCCCTGCCCGCCGGGCAAGGCCTGGTCCATCTCCGGCACCAGCGCCGCCTGCTCCTGCGGCAGGCCGTCAAACACGGTGAGGGTCAGCAAGTGGCAAGGCGTGGCTGCCGTCGTGGCCTGCCAACCTTCGGGCACAGACACAGGCGCTGGCCGGGTCTCGACGGACACGGGCAGCGGCCAGTCTTGCCAGATCGTCGCGGCATTCGCAACCCAGGGACAGGCCAATGGCAAGAGCAGCGTCCAACGCCGTTGGAGAGATTGCAGGCGCACGAGAAAACCCGTCATGAAGTTCTGCCCATCAAGCAGCCGGCACACGTCAGCGCGGCCGCCCTCGCCTGGCCATCCAGGCCAACGCAAAGGCCAGCAACAAGGCGACCAGGGCCGCAAGGGCGTAGCCCAGCACACTCTGCTGATGGTAGTTGACCAGACCATCGAAGTAGTGGCCTGCTTCGTTGTAAGCCAGGCCGGCGCGCTGCCAGGCCACCACGGCCAGCGCGCAGCCCAGGGCCCCACACAAAGCCGACAGGCCCGCACAGACCATGAACAGCGCAGACCGTTTCATGCAGACTGGCCCCCCAGCCAACAGCGTTGCTTCACCAGTCCACCCCTAGGTTTCATACGAGGTCAGCAGTACGTCGGCCGCCTGCTCCCTGAGCGGTATGAGCGCCTGGTAGGCCTCGGACATGAACCAGCCGTCGGCCGCGGCAAGGTCGGGAAAGCGGATGACCACGATGTCGGCGTGCGGGTTGACGCCGGCCAGGGCCGCTCGCTGCCGGCCCCGGAAAACCAGCTCGGCACCCCAGGGCTGCAAGGTGCTGGGCACCTGGTCCCGGTACGTGACCCATTTCAGGGGGTCTTTGACGGTGATCTGTCCAACGACGTAGGCGTGGGTCATGGCGGGGATTTCCGGGATGCGATTGATCAAAGCGGGGTCTGCGATTCACACAGAGCGGAGATCCACTGTCGATTCCCAGGTTAGAGACATCTTCAGATGAGCAGATAACGACACTACCAATAGGCAGTAAGTTTCAGACATTTTCTTCAAGCAGAAAGACGATACAACCCATAACAGACCAGGCCGACACCAACAACAACGAAGGCAATACCAATAATGCTATTGCTGCGCGGATGACCAGTCATCACGCCACCGGGACGATACGCGTTTGCATGGATGATGGTGGTCTGCAGGGGATGGTTAATCCACTCTCCGAGCCCAATAAAGAATCCGCCAGCAGAAATTGCTGCGGTGGCTGCGACAGGAAATTCTTTCAAGATACCTGCTCCGACCAAAAAAAAATCACGACGCACACGACCATGACAACTTGATACCAGTAGTCAAGCGCAAGCTTAGAAAGTGGATTTTGGCTATCCATAATTGGTGTCACAAAAGTAATGGCTCTAACGTTGGACGTAAGGGTCCGCGGCGCACAGGCGGTTGCGCAAAGCAGCCACGTTGGCTCCTCAGTCCCACTTGACTGACATGTTAGAACTCACGCGCCACTCCGTTGGCGCGAACCCTCGCCTCGGTAGCGACGCCACGCAAATAATGGCCTTCCCACGAGTACCCAGGCGCACGCAGGCCACAGAATGAGTGCGCTGCCGAAGACGAGGAGTTCCATCCCTAGTAGATGCTCCGAGCCATCAACATAGCAGTCGCCAGAAGGAGGGCACCCAATGGCTTGAGCGTAATGCCGATAGAAGCGGTACTGCGCGAGTGGAATGCAGGCCGCGGCAAGCCACCACAGGGATGTCAGAACGATCTTCAGCGGGTTCATGAGTTCTAACGTTTGAGATGAGTGGAAGCCGTAGGCGATCCACTCTCGATTGATAAGTTAGCCGGCAATCGTTTACTCCTCATTCCACTCTGTTCGCAACATTTTTGAGGCACCAACCGATCAAGGCTTTGCTTGCGCGGCCGGCCGAGATGAATCCGACAATCATGGCTGGGATCATCGTGTACCACGGGAGCCCAATAAAATCTCCAGTGACATGCGACGGACCGAACATGATGGCATAACCCAACGCGCCACCAACGCCCAAGGCAGCCAAACTACTAATTACTGCCGCTCGGGCTGCATCCCAGGAAGTCAACTTAATGCCTTGCCGCCATGCTTGTGTGCGTACGGCAGCCAACTGAAACGGCAACAGGATCGCGAAGGCGAATACTCCGAGCAGAACGAATGACCCCATCTCCAGCTAACGTGATATGGACCGCAAAAGTGCGGGATAACATGGACGGATGCTCATCCTGGCGCCTCCCTTGCTGCAAGCTAAGTGCTTGTTTTGTTTGAAGAATCTGCGCGAATATAGCGCAGGACCGCGCTACGGGCAAACCGGCAAACCCCGCAATGTAACGGCGCCCGCCCCCGGCTGTGCGAGGAGGCGCCCGGTCTGTGCCAGCGCTTAAACCCACCGCAACAAAGCCTGCCCCGCCCTCACCTCCGTCCCCGTCGCCAGCCCTTCCACGATCTCCACGCCCTCGGGCGCCAACACCACGATGGTCGAGCCGTGTTCGAACCAGCCCATCTCCTGCCCGCGCTTGAGCGGTGCATCGCAGGCGATCACCTGCTCGCCCCAGTAGTCGTGGTGCAGATTCAGGCCCAGGAAGTGCAGGCGCACGCTGGCCACCAGGATGGCGCCCACGGGCACCAGGGTCAGCGCCTGGCCTGAAGGCAGCGCGGCCTCGATCACGGCGCGGTCGTTGCGGCAGTAGAGGCTGGGCACGCGCTTGAGCGCGATGGGGTTGACGTTCCACATATCGCCCTGGATGTGCGTCACGCGTTGTACCGTGCAGTCGCTCGGCGCGTGGAAGCGGTGGTACATGCTGGCGCGCAGGCGCAGGGTCACATAAGTGCCACCCTGGTGCCGCGCCGCCAGCTCCGCACTGCCCAGCAGCTCGGTGAGGCTGTAGGGCATGCCCTTGATCTGCAGCAGTTCGTCGCCTTCGATACGACCGTGACCACCGACGATGCCGTCGCTGGGGCTGCAGATCACCTGCGGATCGGCGTCGAAAGGCCGCGCGTCTTCCTTCAGCTCGCGCACAAAGCAGTCGTGCAGGCTGTCGAAGCGCTGCTTCTTCGCTTCGCTCAGGTCCAGCCCGCCGAAGAATTTGAACAGGGCAATGGACACCTCACGTACCAGCGGCTGGCGCACCTTGCTGAAGCGGCCCATGAAGCGCGTCAGCGCCACGCGCGGCAGGCGGTTGGTAAGCACGAAGTTCAGGCTTTCCTGCTGGAGCAGACGGTCGAGGAATCTTCTGTTGGTCATATTGCTTTCACAAGGCTGTCAAATCACCTGAATACAAAGAGTCATCGTCATTTCACACACGACCATGACCTACGAACTTGCCTGGATTGCCGGCGCCGCCGGTGCCACCCTGCCCTGGCTCAAGCGCCGGCTCGAACTCTCGCGCGCCAAGCACCCCTCGCTGGCCGGGCATTCGCGCATGGCCAAGCGGCTGGCGCGCTGGATCCCGGGCTATGCCTACGACGAGGCCACCTTCTTTGCCTGCGACGGCGCGCCCGAGGCGGTGGTGCAGCAGCGCCGCGCGGGCTTCTTTGCACTGGCCGGCCGGTTGCAGGCGGCGTCGCCCCAGTCGATCGCGCTGAGCAAGGAGATGCGTGAAGGCATTCCGGACCTGCGTTTCACCGGCGCCTACCGTGTGCCCTACCAGTTCAGCCCTTACCTGCGCCAGCACCTGGCGGTGGGCGGCTTCGTGCAGAGCAGCGAGGGCGTGACGGTCACGGACCTGGACGGCAAGCGCTACCTCGACCTCACCGGTTCCTACGGCGTCAACGTCTTCGGCGTGGACTTCTACAAGTCCTGCATTGCCGCGGGCGCGCGCATCGCGCAGGACCTGGGCCCCGTGCTCGGCGCCTACCACCCCTGCGTGGCCGACAACGTGCGGCGGCTGCAGAAGATCAGCGGCCTGGACGCCGTGTCCTTCCACATGAGCGGCACCGAGGCCGTGATGCAGGCCGTGCGCCTGGCGCGCTACCACACGGGCCGCCGCCACCTGGTGCGCTTCTGCGGCGCCTACCACGGCTGGTGGGAAGACGTGCAGCCCGGCCCGGGCAACCCCCTGCCCCCGCGCGAAACCTACACCCTGCGCGACATGCACGAGGCATCGCTCAAGGTGCTGCGCACGCGCAAGGATATCGCCTGCGTGCTCATCAACCCGCTGCAGGCCCTGCACCCCAACAAGAACGCGCCGGGGGACTCCACCCTGCTCGACAGCAGCCGCAGCGCGGGCTACGACCGCGCGGCCTACACACGCTGGCTGCAGCAAGTGCGCGAGGTCTGCACCGAGCGCGGCATCGTGCTGATCTTCGACGAGGTGTTTCTGGGCTTCCGCCTGGCAGCCAAGGGGGCGCAGGACTACTTCGGCGTGCAGGCGGATCTGGTCACCTACGGCAAGACCCTGGGCGGCGGCCTGCCCGTGGGCGTGGTCTGCGGCAAGAATGAACTGATGCAGCGCTTCCGCGAGGACAGGCCGGCCGACATCTGCTTCGCGCGCGGCACCTTCAACGCCCACCCCTATGTGATGGGCGCGATGAACGAGTTCCTGCGCCGGCTGGAGACGCCCGAGGTGCAGGCGATCTACCAGGATCTGGACGCCACCTGGGACGCGCGGCGCGAGCGCTTCAATGCCCGCATGCAGGCCGAGGGCCTGCCACTGCAGGCGGCCAATATGAGCAGCGTCTGGACCCTGGGCTACACCCGACCCTCGCGCTACAACTGGATGCTGCAGTACTACCTGCGCGATCATGGCCTGGCCCTGAGCTGGGTGGGCACGGGCC
>JAIERT010000083.1 GCA_019746735.1 Burkholderiaceae bacterium
TCCGCGTGACCGTGGTCGCCACCGGCCTGTCGCGCCAGGGCATGCGCCGCACGGCCCCGCCGCTGCAGGTGCTGCGTACCGGCACCGACAACGTGCCCTTCCAGGTGCCCACGCTGAACAACGCCGTGGCTCCGGCTGCGCTGTCCGGCACGCCGGCGCCGGCGGTCATGCCCGGTGTGCCCCAGCCCGACTACAACGCCATGGCCACGCCCAGCGTCTGGCGCACCCGCGACCGCACCCAGGCCGCGGCCAAGGTCGACGCGCTGTCCTCGGGCGGCATGGACGACTTCGAGATTCCGGCCTTTCTGCGCAAACAGGCCGACTGAGTGCAGTGAGATGCGCCCCGCAGCATGCGGCGGGGCGCATCTTGGTCTACGATGACCCGTACCGTTGGTGTGCCGGGATCGGCATGCCGCTGCGCCGCGCTTGCGGCGCCCATGCCCAGGAGCAGCCCATGATCCGCATCCGTCCCCTCCCTTTCCTTGCCACCGGCCTTGCGCTGCTGCTCACGGCCTGCGCCACGGGCACGGCGAGCGCGCCGCCGCTGACGGTCTATGCCGTGACCGAGCGACTGGAGCTGATCCGTTTCAAGTCGGACCGGCCGGATGAGGTGCTGGAGCTTCGTGCACTCAGCGGCCTGCCGGCGGGCGAGCAGCTGCGCGGCATCGACTACCGTGTGGCGCGTGGTGTGCTGTATGCGGTGGCCGAGAGCGGGCGGCTCTACACCCTCGACACCGCCCAGGCCCGTCTGCAGCCCGTGGCGCCGGCTGCGCCCCCGTCCTGGCCCGTGCAGGGCGGCGTGACGGGTTTCGATTTCAACCCCACGGTGGATCGCATCCGCGTGGTCAGCGCCAGCGCGCAGAACCTGCGCCTGCACCCCGAGACCAATGCCATGGTGGACGGCAACGCCGCCGAACCCGGCGTGCAGCCGGACGGCGCGCTGCGCTACGCGCCGGACGATCGCCATGCCGGCCGCCGACCCGATGTGGCCGGGGTGGCCTACACCTACAACCAGAAGGACGAGAAGCTCACCACCAACTATGCGATCGACCGCGCCCTAGGCGCCCTCCTCATGCAGGGCTCGCTCGAGGGTGCGCAGCCCGTGGTCTCGCCCAACACCGGGCTGCTGCGCACCGTGGGCCTGCTGGGCACCGGGCCGCTGAGCGAGGCGCACCTGGACATCTCCGATGTGGCCAACACGGCCCTGCTGGCGGCGCGTACCGCGGGCCAGGCCGCCACCCGTCTGTACCTGCTGGACCTCGGCACGGGCCGCGCCCATGAGCTGGGCGTAGTGGGCCGCGGCGAGCGGCTGCTGGGCCTGGCGATCGAGCCCTGAGCGATCATGCGCGGGCTGAGCAGCATCCTGGGTCTGGCCGCACTGGTGTGCGCGCTGCCGGCCGCGGCCTTCAGCCTCGATGTGCGTGACGACGCCGGTCGGCCCCTGGCCGGTGCCGTGGTCTTTCTGGAATCGGCCCAGGCGCGGCGCCAGCTGCGCCCGCTGGCGCAGGCCGAGATGGGCCAGGCCGGCAAGCAGTTCGTCCCCCAGGTGCTGGTGGTGCCCGTGGGGACTGCCGTGAACTTCCCGAACCGCGATACGGTGCGCCACCACGTCTATTCCTTCTCGCCGACCAAGAAGTTCGAGCTCAAGCTCTACATCGGCACGCCGGCCAATCCCGTGGTGTTCGATCGCAGCGGCATCGCCGTGCTGGGCTGCAACATCCACGACCAGATGGTGGGCTGGATCGTGGTGGTGGAGACGCCCTATTACGCGATGACCGACGCCCAGGGGCGCGCGGTGATCGACGCGCCGCCGGGCAACTATCGCCTGCGCAGCTGGCACCCGGGCTTGCCCGTGGGGGCGGCCGCGCAGGACCAGGCGCTGGAGCTCGGCAACCCGGCGCAGAACGTCAGCGTGCGCCTGTCAGGGGTGCGGCCGTGATCCCGGCTTTCGATCGCCGCAGCCTCATCACCCGCCTGGTCGGCCTGTCCCTGCTGCTGCTGCTCTTCGTGCAGCTGGCCGGTTTCTTCGTGGTGCGCGACAGCATCGCGCGCAATGCGCGCATGCAGATCGCGCACGAGTTCGACACCGGCGAGAAGGTCTGGCTGCGCCTGCTGGAGCAGAACGCCGAGACCCTGCGCCAGAGCGCGGCCCTGCTCGCGGCCGACTACGGCTTTCGTTCGGCCGTGAGCTCGGACGATCTGGAGACCATTGGTTCCGCGCTCGAGAACCATGGCCAGCGCATCGGTGCGGCCATGACGGCCTTGCTCGACACGCAACTCCAGGTGCGCGCCGTCAGCGCGGACGACGCGGGCCAGGGGCTGGCCGAGATGCTGGGCCGGCTGGCGCCGTCCTTGAGCGAGCCGGCGGGTGCGGGCCAGGGCGGACGCATCGTGGTCTACGAGGGGCGGCCCTATCAGCTGGTCATGGTGCCCATGCGCGCGCCCCTGGTCGTGGGCTGGGTGCTCATGGGCTTTCCGGTGGGTGCACCGCTGGCGCAGGAGATGCAGCGCCTGCTCGACATCCGGCTCGTGCTGCAGGTGCGCCAGGCCGACGGAGGCCTGGCCGCGCCGGTCAGCACCTTGTCGGCCAGCGCGCTGGAACAGCTGCAGCGCATGCAGGGGCCGGTGCGTGAAATCGAGGCTGGCGGGGACACGCTGCTCGTGCGCAGCATCGAGCTCAACGCCGCGGGCGGCGAGGCCCGCGTGCTGCTGCTGCGCTCAGTGGACGATGTGGTGGCGCCCTATCGCCAGCTGCAGATCCTGCTGGCCGCGATCACGGCCGGCGGCCTGCTGCTGTTTGCCATTGGCAGCGGCCTGATGGCGCGGCAGCTGGCCATGCCGCTGCGTTCGCTGCTGGCGGCAACGCAGCGGCTCTCGCGCGGTGACTACAGCGTGCCGCTCGAGGACGTGGGCCGGCAGGACGAGATCGGCAAGCTCGCCCAATCCTTCGACCGCATGCGCGTGGACATCGCGGCGCAGCAGGCCGAGATCCGGCACCTGGCCTACTGGGACCGGCTCACGGGCCTGCCGAACCGGGAGAACTTTCGCGAGTCCGTGCAGCAGGCCATGGCGCGCAGTGGCGAGGGCCGCGAACTGGCCGTCATCACGCTGGACCTGGACCGCTTCAAGCATGTCAACGACGTGCTGGGTTACGCCTTTGGCGACCAGCTGCTCAAGACCGTGGCCGGCAAGCTGTCCGATGTGCTGGGCGAGACGGCGGGTGAGGTGGCGCGTCTGGGGGGCAACGAGTTCGCCCTGCTGATCGCGCCCGGCACGCCGGCGCAGGCCGCCGCGCTGGCCTTGCGCGTGGCGCGTAGCCTGGAGCAGCCCCTGGCGATTGCCGAACAGACCGTGGACCTGAGCGCGGGCATCGGCATCGCCTGCTGGCCCGCCGACGCGCCCGATGTGGACACGCTGCTGAGCCGCTCCGAAATCGCCATGTACGTGGCCAAGCGCAAGCTCGAGGGGCCACTGCGCTACGACCCGGCCTTCGACTCGGCAAGCACCCAGACGCTGTCGCTGCTCACCGAACTGCGCCGCGCGGTCGACCAGGGCGAGCTGCGCCTCTACCTGCAACCCAAGGTGAGCCTGGCCGACGGCGTGACCCACGCGGCCGAGGCCCTGGTGCGCTGGCAGCATCCGCAACGCGGCCTGGTGCCGCCCATGGAGTTCATCCCCTTTGCCGAGCAGACGGGCTACATCCGCCAGCTCACGCTCTGGATGTTCGAGGAGGCCGCGCGCCTGCTGGCCACGCCGGCCGGTGCGGGGCTGCGCATCTCGGTCAACCTCTCGACACGCGACCTGCTCGACCTGGAGCTCAGCACCCGCCTGGCGGGCCTGCTGCAGACGCATGGCGTGCAGGCCACGGCCTTCTGCCTGGAGATCACCGAGAGCGCCATCATGGACGACCCGCAGCGCGCCGAAGCCATGCTCAACCGCCTGTCCGAGCAGGGATACAAATTGTCTATCGACGACTTTGGCACCGGCTATTCATCGCTGGCCTACCTCAAGCGTCTGCCGGTGGACGAACTCAAGATCGACAAGTCCTTCGTCATGGGCATGGAGACCGATGCCGACGACGCGACCATCGTGCGCTCCACCATCGATCTGGCCCACAACCTGGGCCTGAGCGTGGTGGCCGAGGGGGTGGAAAACGCAGCCATCCTGGAGCGCCTGCGCGCCCTGGGTTGCGACGAGGTGCAGGGCTACCACATCAGCCGCCCGATGCCCGCGCCGGCCTTCATGGAATGGCTGAGAAAGTAAAATCACGCCCATGCTGCAGCAACGTACCCTCAAATCCCTGACCCGCGCCGTGGGCGTGGGCCTGCACAGCGGCCAGCGCGTGGAGATCACGCTGCGCCCCGCGCAGGTCGACACCGGCATCGTGTTCCGGCGTGTGGATCTGCCGCAGCCCGTGGACATCCCCATGTCGGCGCTCGCGGTCAGCGACACGCGACTGGCCTCCACCCTCTCCAACGGCGGCGCCAAGGTGCACACCGTGGAGCACCTGATGTCGGCCTGCGCCGGCCTGGGGCTGGACAACCTCTATGTGGACATCACGGCCGAAGAGGTGCCCATCCTCGACGGCTCGGCGGCTTCCTTCGTGTTCCTGCTGCAGAGTGCCGGCATCGCGCTGCAGAACGCACCCAAGCGCTTCATCCGCGTGCTCGAACCCATCGAGGTGCGCGAAGGCGAGGGCGCCAACCAGAAGTGGGCCCGTCTGGACCCTTACCACGGCTACAAGCTCAGCTTTGAGATCGACTTCGATCATCCGGCCGTGGATTCCACGGGCCAGCGCGTCGAGTTCGACATGAGCGTGCACAACTACAGCCGCGACATCGCGCGCGCGCGCACCTTCGGTTTCACCAAGGACGTGGAGATGATGCGCGCCAACGGTCTGGCCCTGGGCGGCGGGCTGGACAATGCCATCGTGATGGACGACTACAAGGTGCTCAATGCCGGCGGCCTGCGCTACGACGACGAGTTCGTCAAGCACAAGATCCTGGATGCCATGGGCGACCTCCACATCCTGGGCAAGCCCCTGCTCGCGGCCTACAGCGCCTTCCGTTCCGGCCACGCCATGAACAACAAGCTGCTGCGCGAGCTGCTCAAGCGCACCGAGGCCTGGGAGACCGTGACCTTCGAGAACGACAGGCTGGCCCCCAAGGGCTTTGCGCAACCCGCGCGCGCCTGGTAGGCCTCCCGCGCACCATGCTGCTGTTTCGCTGGCTCATCTTCCTGCTGCTGATCGGCGCGGCCGTGTGCTTCGCCTTCTATGTCGGTACCGGCCAGATGCGCTACCGTCGCTGGGGTCTGGTCACGCTCAAGTGGACGCTGATCGCCGCCTTCGGTTTCTTTGCCGTCCTGATCCTGCAAAGAATCGCCTGAGGCCAAGGCTCAGGAGCCGCGCTTGCGCACGGTGGAGAAGGGGTCGGGTGCGCCGTCCTTCTTCTTTGGCGGATCGTCGCGTGTCTTGACCGCTTCCAGCTCATTGAAGGCCGAGGGCATCTGACTGTCCTGGAACGCCACCGAGTCTTCCCACATCGCCCAGTCCGACTCCAGATTGCCTTCGGTGACTTCGGGCAGCGGGGGCGGCGCGGGCGGCAAGCCCGCGGTAGGTGAAGGTCGGCTGGCCGGTCGCGTGCCCTGGGTGGCCGGGCGGACCGGGGTGACGGGCTTGGGTTTGAAAAACTTCATGGCATGCGCGTCCTGTGCTGTACGCTGGGCACAATCTAGCGCGCAAGACCGCTTGTGACAAGCGCAAGGCGGCACGCCAGCGTGAAGGATTGCCATGAACCGGAAACTTCTGACCTCCTGGGCCCTGGTCCTGGTCTGCGGGCTCGCTGCGGGTGCCGTCCTGGCCCAGGAGGGCCCGCTGCGCGAACGCCTGCGCCAGCGGCAGCAGGAAGGTGCGGCGGCGCCATCCTCGGCTGCGGCCCCCATCACCGCGCCGGGCGACTACCGGGCCAGCCTGGAACATGGCGGGCGCACCCGCCTCTACCGTCTCCATGTGCCGGCCAGCTACCGTGCCGACCGACCTGCGCCCCTGCTCGTCGCCCTGCACGGCGGGGGCGGCAGCATGGACTACATGGGCCGCGACGAGTACTACGGGTTGCTGTCCTTTGCCGAGCGCACCGGGCAGGTGCTGCTCCTGCCCAATGGCGCGAGTCGCCTGCGCAGCGGCAAGCTGGCCACCTGGAACGCGGGGAACTGCTGCGGGTCGGCGCGGGACGCGCAGGTCGACGACGTGGGCTACATCCTGGCCCTGGTCGAGCGGGTGCAGGGCCAGCTCAATATCGACGCACGGCGCATCCGTGCGACGGGCATGTCCAACGGCGCCATGATGGCTTACCGCCTGGCCTGTGAATTGCCCGGTGTCTTCAGCGCCATCGCGGCCGTGGCTGGCACCGACAACACGCGCAGCTGCACGCCCGCGCAGCCGGTGTCCGTGCTGCACATCCACGCGCGCAACGACAGCCATGTGCTCTACGAGGGTGGTGCCGGTCCCGATGCGGTGGATCGCGCCCTGATCACCGACTTCCGCTCCGTGCCCGACACCGTGGCACGCTGGGTCGAGCGCAACCGCTGTGCACCCGTGCCGCAGCGCGTGCTGGACAAGGATGGCGCCTGGTGCGAGCGCTATGCGCCCTGTGCCGGGGGCACGCAGGTGCAGCTGTGCGTGACGGCTGCGGACGGCCACAGCTGGCCCGGCGGGCACAAGCCCCGCGGCGAGGCGCCGACCCGGGTCATCGATGCCAACGAGGTGATGGGGGACTTCTTCCGCCGGCAGGACGCGCCGCGCTGAGCCCGCCGGGCATCAGTGACCGCGGCCGCCGCGGTACATGCCCGTGTTCTTGCGCTGCAGCGGTGAGACGGCGGCGATGCGCCGCATGGCCTCGCCCGCATGGGCCTGGGTGATGGCCAAGCCCAGGGCGTCGGCCGCATCCGGGCCCGGCAGGCCGGGCAGCTGGAGCAGGCGCTTGACCATTTCCTGCACCTGGGCCTTCTGTGCGCGGCCATGGCCGACCACCGCCTTCTTCATTTGCAGGGCCGTGAACTCCGTTACCGTGAGGTTGCGCGTCACCAGGGCCGTGAGGCAGGCGCCGCGGGCCTGGCCTAGCAACAGGGTGGACTGCGGGTTGACGTTGACGAAGACGATCTCCACGGCGGCCACCGTGGGCTGGTAGCGCGCGACGACCTCGCAGATGCCATCGAACAGCACCTTGAGCCGCGCCGGCAGGTCGCCGAACTCCAGGTGCGTAGTCTTGATGGTGCCGCTGGCGACGTAGCGCAGGGCCGAGCCCTCGACGTCGATCACGCCGAAGCCCGTGGTCTGCAGTCCGGGGTCGATGCCGAGGATGCGCATGGAAGCGGGTGTGCCGGGTGCGCTCATAGATCGAAGTACCAGTGCACGGAATGGAAGAACACCGGCGCGGCGAAGCACAGGCCGTCGACCCGGTCCAGCAGGCCGCCCGCACCCGTCACCGAGGACAGGCCCTGGGCCCCCCAGTTGGTCACGCCGCGGTCGCGCTTGAGCGCCTTCATGACCAGATGACCCAGGGAGCCGGCGGTGCAGGCGATCAGCGCCATGGCCAGGGCCTGGGCCAGCTTGAAGGGGGTGATGGCCGAGAGCAGGCCGCCAAAGAGGCCGCCCGCGACCACGCCCACGGCCCAGCTGTGCCAGCTGAAGCTCTGGCTGACCTCTGGGGCCACCGGGCGGCGGCGCCAGTGGCGCGCCACGAGGTGCTGCACGATCATGCAGGTCTGTACCGAGAAAACAAGGAAGAACACGAGAAAGGCGTTCTTGCCCGCGTAGCCCTTGAAGTTGAGCAGCAGCAGCGCCGGCACATGGCTCATGCCGTAGACGCAGACCATGATGCCCCACTGCAGCTTGGCATTGCGTTCGAGGAAGCGCTGCGGATCGCCCGCCAGCGCGCTGACCACGGGCAGCGCCAGGAAGACGTAGACCGGGATGAAGACGGTGAAGAGGTCGAAGCGTGCGCTGGCCACCAGCCCGTACTGGATGGGCAGCACGACGAAGAAGGCCAGCACCAGGCTGCGGTGGTCGCCGCGACGCGTGGGCGAGAGCGTGATGAATTCGCGCAGCACGAAGAAGGAGACCAGGGCGAACAGCACGATGGCCACGCGCTCGCCCGAGACCCAGGCCACCCAGAACACCACGACCATGAGCCAGGAGGTCTTGAGCAGGCTTTGCAGGTCGCGCAGCTCGCCGCCTTCGCCGTCCTGTGCCTGGGCGCGTTCGCGCAGCGAGAGCAGCACCAGGATCACGGTGGCCAGGCTCAGCAGGCCGAAGACCACGAGGAAGAGCGCGCCAACCTGCTGCGAGGCCGAGAGGCTGCGGATGAACTGGTTCAGGCTCATATCTCACGCAGCGCGATCACGGCCTGCCGTGCGCGGTCCAG
>JAIERT010000059.1 GCA_019746735.1 Burkholderiaceae bacterium
TCGACAACAGCGCTCACCAGAACTGCAAAGGCCAGGACGACGACGATCAGGAGGATTTCCGGTGCTACTCGTCCCCTCTGAGCGAGAGCCATCGCCGCGCGGCCCGGAGTAGCCGGCCCTCCGACGGGATGTTGCGCCTTCCAGCGCCGGATGCCCATGAGGTTCACGCGGAAAAAGAGCAGATCCAGGATCAGTAACAACCACAGGGAAGTTGCGGCGTGTAAGGCCGCCAGGGTGACGTTGCTCACCAGCCAGACGTAGAAGCCTGAGATTTTCATGCGGGTGTTGAGCTCGGCCCCGACGTATGCCGTCAGCAGGCCCACGCCTTGCAACGCCCAGTTCCAGGCGGGCACGGCGTTGAACGAGGCACTCAGGGATAGGGTGATGTCGTCGATCATGTCTTTGTGATGGCGGCGGATGACGGGGCCTTGTCTAGGGTAGGTTCCATATTCCCACCGATTTGGGCTATGTCAAGCCAAGTCGACCGCTTCTGGCGACGGTCTTCCTTGCTACCGCTGGCGCTTTCGTCGATGTCGGATTACGACAATGGGGGTTGATCGCGCCGCACGGTCTTCTGCTCAATGTCTATCAACAGGCTGATGGTTTCGCTGGCCTTGTACCCCTGCTTTATCAATGCTCCAGCCAGGCCGCCAACATAGGCATTGGTGACGTCTTCCGGGATCACAACGCGGATTTCTGAGCCTTGCTCCTCCATACGATAGGTGCCGGGTGGGATTACCGTCGCTAGGGCTACTGGAAGGTGGACACGATGCCGGTTGCGCAGTGATCCCTCGGTGATCCGTACGCTCCAGCGGTAGGTATTTCCATCCGGTAGTAGCTCAGCTGACGCATTGCTTCCACTCCTTCCTCGCCGGTGCGCCTCGGACAGCCCGACTGGGCTTATCGTGGTTCCTCGTACCGTGTATAGGCCGTGGCCCAGTTTGGTTACCACAGGAGATTTCATCAAGGCCATTGCGATACCCATTTGTGTCGCAATCTTGTGGTCCACCACATGTCTGGCGATTTCGTGCTTCCAGGCGACGCCGTTGTTGGTCCTAAGGAACTCAATGATGGCTGACTCGACCGAAGATAGGGCATCGGGTACGGGCTGGCCGGGCGCAAGCATGACGTCATTGTGCTGCACTATCTTCAGCCACGGTGTCCGCGCGAGTGCCCGAGCAAGCACCGCGGCGGGTGCCTCCACGAGGTTTGTTTCCTTCTCACCGGCTCGATACAGGTTTCTCACCGATGAGTTCATCCCTGCATGGACATCTGAGATGTCTAGGCGTCCACCTCCAGTAGCGGCCAATTGCTTGCGAACCACTGTGAACAAACGATTCTCAGTAGTTGGGCCAAGCCAAAACCAGCCTGCGCTCTGGTCCAGCCATTCGAAGTTCGGGGTCATGGTGCACCAGCGCGTGACCAGTCTTGTATCCAGTGCCTGATCCAAGTATTCTCCAGCCATGCCGGCTAGAAAGTGGATCTGCGCTGCTCCGGTGCTGCGTATCATCTTCAGCGCGCAGCTGCGCACGGCACGCGCCTGAGTGCGCTGGTCGTCACTATCTTTCGGCGCTATTGCGACGCGTTTGCTTGCAGTCAACGGCTGGAACGGTGACGCGATTAGATTGGCAACTTTTCTGCCCAGCACCTCACTGGCGAAACGCTGCGCGTCTCGAACGCTCAACTTTGGCCCCAGCAGCGACCTCAGCGCGTCATTGATCGACTCGATTGGTGCCGGTGTGTGCTTCTCAATCTGCTCTCTGAGCTGGTCGAGACAAGGCGTTGGGATGTTCACGGCAGCTGAATGCTGCAGCACCTTGGAGGTGATCTGACGCACCCGCTCGCGGGTGAGTTTATGGCGTTCGCCCACCGAGTTTAGGGTGGCGCATTCCTCTCCCTCCACGCCGTAGCGTTCCGCAAAAAGAGTCGCCCACCGACGTCGACGCTCTTCCACAGCACCGCCGCGCTTGCCCTGCGCCGCCTGTTCCGATAGCGCATGGCTTATCTGCCAAATCTCTTGCGATATTGTCACTTGTGGCCAACCGATTTAGTTCTGCCAGGCTGTGACCCGCTCGTTGCGCGTGTAGACGTACTCGCGGCGTCCGGTTGTGCGCGTGTTCTGAAAGATCCACTGGGTTGACGTTCCGGCTGCCGTGGTAGTTTCGTTGCGGCCAATTGGGATTCCCTTCACCGCGAACATGCCGCATCGCGACATGCCTATCAGCAAATCGCTCCGGTCAACAGCTTGGAGTTCGCTCTGGGTGAGCAGGTTTCGGCGCTGCAGCTCGGCGCGAATTCCTGGTACGCGGTCCGTTTTCGACTGCATGTTCTCCCCCATGTGCTGGCAGAGCCCGTCGTCGCCCATCTCCGGAAGCGGCGTTGCGCAGCCCGCCAGAAGCATCATGATGGCCGATGCCAGAGCCAGTGTGTAGCGCTTTTTGAAGAGCATGTTTCCCCCTGTCGACTTTGGTTTATGAGATGGATTTTAGGTCGGTGCGGCGGCCTGTGCGAGGCGCCTGGCCACCGAGAATAAGACGGCGTGCTCCCTGCTTAGATCCGATGGAAAGAGAAACGCCTGCCACCGTTCATTGGTTGTCGACCTGGTCCACAGGTTGCCGACTGGGCGCTTGACCTCGATGATGCGCCCCCCAGCCGAGTGCAGCAGACCCCACTTCGGCGGGAGATCGTCCTGCGTAAGCAGGCCTTGGGGGCAGAGGTAGAAGCGGTAGTTTCCCAGTCCGGATGGTTCGACGCTGCGCCACGGTTTTTTGTCATCTGCCCAGAAGTCGCCTCGGCTGACCTTCACTTCAATGATGGCACTACAGGTACTGCGAAAGCCGATCACATCCGGTTGTTCCGGGCAGCCAGCCGAGCGCAACTCGGTTGCCACGACCGGAAACCCCTGTCGCTTTAGCCATCGCGCTCCAAGTTGGGTCAGCTGGTCGTGGGTGTCACTGGGCATATTTGCTGGTATCTGGGTAATGGGGTTGGATGTTGTGCAGGACGTGACGTCTTCGGTGTCGTATCGAGGCTTGATGTTCTCACGCTGTGTGACCATGTCAAGCCGAGCGGACTGGCTTCTCGGGGGTGGCGAGTTCCCGTTGTGATGCTATTCTTCTCAGACCTACAGGAGATCACTGTGCACGTCCCTCTGCCGAAAACCGATCCCGCTTCCACGCTGGAGGCCCCGATCAGTGCTGGCCCTGGTGGATCAGCCTCGTCCACCGGACATGGGCGCACCGGTTTTCATCTGGCGTGCACTGTGTCCTCCGTATTCCTCGGTCCGCAGAAGCAGGTTGAGGCTTCTGTAGCAACGCCCATGACAGAACGCTCTCCTCAATCTCGGTAGGCATGTGTAACAGGTACGACCCGCCATCCAAGCAAGCACTCCGAGACCGCTTCCGGGTAGAACCTCCCGAGGGTGAGTACGCCGGTTCGATCGGCCCTCTGCAGCGCGGTCCGTACCTGACCTCGCGAGAGGCGCTGATCGGTCAGTGGGGACTGATCCCTGACTCTTCCCCCACAAAACGGCCCACTACTCGGAATCGCAAGCCGCTGAGCACGAACAACGCGCGCCGCGAGAGCGTAGCCACTGCGGCATCCTTCGCCCGCCCGTGGGCGCAGGGGCAGCGCTGCCTTGTGCCAGCCGACGCCTACTACGAGCCGTGCTGGGAGACGGGGCGTTCTGTCCTGTGGCGGTTCAACCGGGCAGATGGGCACCCCTGGGCCCTTGCGGGGCTCTGGAATGACTGGACAGACCCTGAGACTGGTGAGATCGTGCACAGCTACACGATGCTGACCCAGAACTGCGATGGCCATCCGCTGCTGGCCAGGATGCACAAGCCAGAGCTCGACTCGGTCACAAAGCTGCCGCTGGCAGAGCAGGACAAGAGGTCGGTTGTGCCGATTGAGGAGCGCGACTGGGATGCGTGGCTCAACGGGAGCGTGCAAGACGCTGAGGGGCTGATTCAGGTTCCGCCGATGGAGCTTTTCGTGGCAGGCCCTGTGGAGGCCCAGCGGCAGACAAGTCTCCTGTAGTGCCGGTCCTACGTTCTCGCAGAGAGCAAAAAAAAGCCCCCGTCCTTTCGGACGAGGGCTGGCTGTGGTTCTTCTTGCGTTCCAGAGGCGCAAGGCATTCTCAGGCCTTGACGATGTTCTCCGCGTGCAGCGCTTTGGGATTTCCTTCCCAGAGCGACCGCTCGATCGCCGTGAAGTGCACGGCATCGCCTTCCTTCCAGTTCTTGGTACGGATGTCCCAGAACGTGATGTAGCGTACCCCGTCGATGGTGGTGTACTGGTTGCCTGCGCCGCCGTGGGTGAATTCCACCCTCTCAACGATGCCTGTGAGTCTGTTTGCCATTTCCTGTTCTCCTACCGAAAAGAGCCCGAGCAAACGACTGCCGGGGCAGTGTTGCCCCGGGCGGGTTGCTGTGGTCTTTGCCGATTACGAGACCGCCGTCCGTTCGTAGGACCATGCCGGCCCTGCGAGTGGTGTCCAGGTGCCCGGCTCCAGCTCTTCGGCAGCGCCGCCGTGGGTGACCGTGACGACCGCTTCGCGGTCACCGTGATCTACCTCGTCAGCGGGCACGAGCCAGAAAATGCGGTCGCCTGCACGGTGGTTGCCCTCCTCTGTCTGGTAGCGCTGAGCGAGCAGCTTTTCGACCAGGGCGTTAGGACCCGCGCGGTTGGCGCTATCGCCGATCACCTGCTCAAAGACCTTCTCGGCGAACTGAGAGGCATGCGAGCTGTTGGCGAACAGCGTTGCGACGAGTCTCTTATCGCAATCCAGAACCCGAAAGATGGTGCGTGTACCCATGGGTTCAGTCCTCCTTCTCGGCCAGCTTCTCGATCACCAGTGCTCCGCGGCTGCGGCGCACAATGACGTCAGCCTTTTCGTCACCGCCTTCGGCGTCGGTGGCGTAGCAGTTACCCTGCTCCCAGTAGTCCGGGTCATCGGTGTAGAGGCCGCCGTCGACCGCGTCGTAGCGTTCCTGAACGAGCTGCTCCAGTTCCGCAGCGGTGATGTCGGCGGGGACTTCGACCCTCTCGGTGTACTCGACGCGCGTGAGTGCGGCCAGGCGAACTTCGACGGTCTTGGTCTTGGGATTGGTATTGTCCAATTCGTGTTTCTCCAGTTGGAATGCCCGAAGAAACGACTGCTGGGGCAGTGTTGCCCCAGGCGGGATGGTTTGGCCAGCAGTGGCCGGGTTGAAGGCTGGCACGAGGCCGGCAGATCAGCAGGTTGCTGAGGTGTAGGGATTCTACTTTTGGGCCCCGGTGGCGTCACGCGATCCGGCACAGGACTCGCGGGCAATACGGAACCAGGCCGTCGGGCATCCCTCACACAGCAGCAGCACAAAGGAAACTGACTTTTCCTCTGGTGCTGTTTGCCTGTTTAGATCAAGCCGCCAACGCCACCTTGCCGGCCAGGCGCCGCGTGATCTCGCGCACCATGGGCGGCGGGGCACTGTAGTCAGCCATCACGCCGGGCCAGTCTGCCTTGGCCTTGGAGACCAGGTCGCGGCAGTGCTTGATCAGGGCGGAAGGTCGAGCCAGGCCGGCAATCTCGATCAGATGCCGCATGTCATCCCAGGTGAACTCGCACACGCGCTTGTCGATCGCTCGGTTGAGGACGTAGTCTCCAGCGGGTGCGTCCTCGAAGTAACTTGCGACGCTCACCGGGTCGTAGAGTGGCGCCAAGGCTGGTGTGATACCGTCTTCGTAGATCAGCGCCCAGTTCTTGAGGTGGGCGTCGGCGTTGCCCATGAGGATGAAGGCGACCAGACGGCCCAGGAACTCCTGCACGTCCTTGGCCGGGCGCGCGGACTGCTGATCGATGACGCGCAGCATCTGGCCGTAGTCGGCAATGATGTCCTTGCCATATTTGCGTGCTGGCTCCAGCCCCATCGCCTGGGCGAACTCCTCCATGTGGACGCGGCGCTCTCCCACGCGGTCGAAGCGCTGCACGGCCAGGATGAACTCGAAGGGCACATGTTCAGGAAGCTCCGCCTCCTCCCGCGTGATGAGCTGCGCACTGGCGCATTGCAGGCCCAGGCTGTCGCACAAGGCGTAGCCGGCAAACTCGTTGAAGGCCAGGTCCTCGTGGACTGTGCTGGGCAGCTTGAGGATGTGGCTGCCGGCATGGCCATGGCGGCGCACCACATATCTGCGGCCGTCGACCACGGCAGAGAACTTGGTGACCGCGCCGGGCAAGGCGCTGCCGTCTTCCACGGGCATCTCCACGAAGCCGGGCTCGAGCACGTCAAACCCAAGGGCGCTGTGCCAGTGACGCACGGATTGGGGGATCTCCTCCCTCGGCGGCGTGGGCTCCACTTCGAGCGCGCCCATGAGGTCGTGGCCGGCTGCGGCCAGAAGCTCGAACTCGTCATCCACGCTGCATCCGCGCTGGGCGGCCAGCCGCTTGCGGTTGATGCCCTCGGGGAGCAGGTTCTGGAAGAAAGGTGGCCACCGGCCTGTATTGGTGGCCACGCGCCCGTCGTGGCGGGCCTGCAGGATGGCGCGGGTCTGGGCCTCGTCAGCGCCGCGGTAGGTCAGGGACAGGCTCAGTCGCTGCGGGTTGTTGATGTAGTCCTCGTCGAAGGACACGCGCATGATGTCGCCGTAGCTGGAGAGGTAGCCGATGGGCACGCGCCCGCCGTCAGGGGCGTGCAGGTACATGCGCAGGTAGCGAATGGTGCCCGGCTCGCTCATTGCTTCTTGGGCTTGTCCAGCTGGCCAGTTGGGCTGAGCCTACCCATCCTGGCGGCGGCCGAAGGCGAGATCGATGGTTTGCCGGTGGTGCTTGTGATGCGATACAGCTGCCCGGCCCGGGGGACGTTCCCGCTGGCCAACACGGTCGGGGTGTTCCTCGCGCTGGGCTGAGTCGTCGGTCGCATAGCGGCTTCTCGGTCGCCTTGGCGCGTGGTCTTGGCCAAGGAGGCAAGCTCAACGACCGACAAGGGGGCGTCGGCTCCGCTGGGCTGGCCCAGCACACGGCCGCCAGATCGGATGAAGCCCTGGACCTGGCTGGCGAGCTCCTTGGGCACAAGGGTGAGCTCAAGCCCCAGCGCTCGCGCCAGCTCGTAGACCGTGGACAGCTTGGGATCAAAGCCGGCCTCCACACGACTGACGGTCATGCGGTTGGCTCCAGCGCGGCTGGCCAGCTCGTCCTGGGTCAGGCCTTGGGCCTTGCGTGCTCGTTCCAGCGCTTCGATGATGCTAAGGCGGTTTTGCATTTTTAAGTCTTTGATGAATATAATTATCATCAATGAAGCGCCGAAGTCAAGGTTAATGCTAACCTCGTTTAGCTTTTTCGTCTAAAAGCCAGCTCTGCGTAGCATTCTGGGGCAGCTAAGCCGCAGTGCTGCGTGGCGAAGCGACGGGATACCCTTGCCTCACGAGAGGCTGGCGCTCTAACTGCTTGCCGAGCCGATAGCAACGCTGGCGTTTTTCAACGCGGCCTCGCGCCGTGCGAGCTCAGCGATCGCATCCCTCAGGAAGGCGGCGTCGGGTTCACTGTGGTCAATGGGTTGCAGTTTTTCCAGCGACGCCTGTAGGTACTCCTTCGACCACCAGGTTCCGAGGGAGATCGCGCATTTACCGTTCGCGTAGCGCCGGAGGTAGTCTCCCGTTCCCGAGTCTCCGCACTCGGCGCTGGACCATGTGGTTGTACCGTCGCGCCGGTCAATGTGAGTCTGTAGATCGGCAGGGACGAAATCCTGGGCTTTCGGGCGGTGTAGCCGGCTGTAGCTGAAAATCGCCGGCCTGGCGCCAGCGCTGGAAGCGAGTCCGCCGGCAGCGATATCCTTGGCGGCTGTCCGCGTCAGAAAACCGAAGCTGGGAAGTTTGAAAACGAACATTGGGTCTCCTGCCGTTATTGTGGGGCCTGCTGGGCGGAAATGGTGACCTGCCCTGAGTTGCTCTGAGTAAGGATCCCATTGGCGATCAAAGAGGTCACCGTGGACGTCTGTATCGTCCGAACGCTGCCGCCATGGGTGAGGCGATACAGGCCCCGCTCCTGTGCTTCGTGGCGCAGCAGAGCGCCGGCACGCAGCTTGTCCAGCAGCAGCCGCTGGGGCTCGCTGAGTTTCGGGCTGGATTTCATGCCTGCACCGCTCTTTCGCTCTCCAGGTGCGCCACGCCGCCGAAGTTCAGCAGGTCGTAGGTCTCGCGCAGCGTGGGCTCATCCGCCAGCGGCGTCGTGCTGCGCTCGAAGACACGGTTCTTGAACCAGCGCTGCTCCGGCAGGTCGAGCTCGGACCACAGGGTGAGGCGCCCCGCTGCGTCGGGCACGGCCAGCTGGTCGGTCAGGTACAGCTCCAGGGCATGCAGGCGCTGCTGGCCGTCGAGCACGGCGTTGGACAGGTTGTTGATTCATCAAGCAAACTGAGCCACCGTGCACGTCCAATATTGAGCCACCTGTTTGTTGAAGAATTTGGCTA
>JAIERT010000123.1 GCA_019746735.1 Burkholderiaceae bacterium
GGGTCGACCTCGAGTCGCCCACGCTGGAGGAAAAGCGCTGGGTCAAGCAGTACTACGGCCTGTCCATCCCCGAGGATGCGATGGACGAGGACATCGAGGAATCGGCGCGCTTCTACGAAGAGGACAACGGTGAGCTGCACATCCGCAGCGACTTCCTGATCGCCGACGAGGACGCGCCGCGCACCGTACGCGTGGCCTTCATCCTCAACCAGCTGAACGAGCAGCTCAAGAGCAAGGGTGTGCTGTTCTCGATCCACGACGAAGACGTCCCCGTGTTCCGCCTGCTGCGCATGCGCGCACGCCGCGCGCCGGGCCTGATCTCCGACGCCAAGGACGTGCTGCTCAAGCTCTTCGACGCCGACGCCGAGTACTGCGCCGACACCCTGGAAGGCATCTACGACGAGCTGGAAAAGGCCGGCAAGCAGGTGCTCTCGGGCGACGTGACCGACGAACTGGCCGGCCTGGTGCTGGGTGCCATCGCGCGCCAGGAAGACCTGAACGGCCGCATCCGACGCAACGCCATGGACACGCGCCGCGCGGTCAGCTTCATGATGCGCAGCCGCATGCTCAACCCCGAGCAGTTCGAGGAAGCCCGCCAGATCCTGCGCGACATCGACTCGCTCGACTCGCACACGACCTTCCTCTTCGACAAGATCAACTTCCTGATGGATGCCACCGTCGGTTTCATCAACATCAACCAGAACAAGATCATCAAGATCTTCTCGGTGGCCAGCGTGGCCCTGCTGCCGCCCACGCTGATCGCCAGCATCTACGGCATGAACTTCCAGTACATGCCCGAGCTCACGCAGAAATGGGGCTACCCCTTTGCGCTGGGGCTCATGATCGCCAGCGCGGTGGGGCCCATGTGGTACTTCCGTCGCCGCGGATGGCTGAAAAAATAGCCCCCTGTTAGCGGCTCACTGCGTGTAACTATGCCCGGAGTCGCAGCCAGATGCTGCGACTCTTCGGGGCACGTCCAAGCCTGCGCAGGCAGGCTTGGAGCCGCGGCCCCTCAGCCCCCTCAGGGGGACGACGCCAGCGGCCCGGCGAAGCCGGTTCCACGGCGTCCCCGCATCAAACCCGACTCTGGCCGAGGTCGCGCATGAAGGCGTCGAGGATGGCCAGCGCGTAGCGGCTCGCGACTTCGTTCACGAACTTCGGGAAATCCACGTGGGCCGTGTCGTCGGCGCGGTCAGAGATGGTGCGCATGGCGGCAAAGGGGATGCCGTAGTCGTGGCAGACCTGGGCCACGGCGGCACCTTCCATCTCGACGGCCAGAGGCGGGTGGCCGGCGGCGCTCAGAGCGGCGTGCAGAGCCCGGGCCTCCTTGGCGGCGGACACGAAGCGGTCGCCGCTGGCGATCAGGCCCTGGTGCACAGCGGCCTGCAGGCCCAGCTGCTGCAGCCCGGAACGCGTCGCATCCAGCAGGGCCTGGGCCAGGCCTGCGTCACAGGCGAAGCGCTCGCGGTCGTAGAGAGGGATCTGGTAGCGCGGGAACAGCGGCGAAGCGTCCATGTCGTGCTGCACGAATTCAGCGGCCACCACCACGTCGCCCACCAGCACCCCGGGGCCTATGCCACCGGCCACGCCGGTGAACACCAGACGCTGCGCGCCGAAGGCTTCGATGAGGGTGGTGGCCGTGGTGGCCGCCGCCACCTTGCCGATGCGCGCGAGCGCCAGCACCACGGGCCGGCCATGCAGTTCGCCTTGCCAGAACGCACGCCCTGCGCGTTCAACGCGCCGGGGTTGGTACAGACGTTCGATCAGGCCCTGCTGTTCCTCGGCCAGGGCGCTGAGGATGGCCGTCGTCATCTGCTTTTGTGACTCCGGCCGCAGCGCTTGAAATTGCTACGCAAGATTAGCCTGCTTCGCAGAAGTGATCCAAAGGATCACTTCTTGTCTCTGAGCTCGCGACGCAGGATCTTGCCGACCGGCGTCTTGGGCAGCTCGGTGCGGAACTCGACCACCTTGGGCTGCTTGTAGCCGGTGAGGTTTTCCTTGCAGTAGGCACGCACCTGCTCTTCGCTCAGGGCCGGATCCTTCTTGACGATCACGAGCTTGACCGCCTCGCCCGTCTTCTCGTCGGCCACGCCCACACAGGCGCATTCGAGCACGCCGGGCAGCTTGGCCACCACGTCCTCGATTTCGTTCGGATAGACGTTGAAGCCGCTGACCAGGATCATGTCCTTCTTGCGGTCGACGATGCGGAAGTAGCCCTTCTCGTCCATGATGCCGATGTCGCCGGACTTGAACCAGCCGTCGGGCGTCATGACCTTGGCGGTCTCGTCGGGACGCTGCCAGTAGCCGGCCATGACCTGCGGGCCCTTGATGGCGATCTCGCCGGGCTGGCCCTGGGGCACATCACGGCCCTCGTCGTCGATGATCTTCATGTAGGTGCTGGGCAGCGGCACGCCGATGGTGCCCGTGAACTGGGTGTTGGTCACGGGATTGCAGCTGGCCGAGGGGCTGGTCTCGGAGAGGCCGTAGCCCTCGCAGATCGGGCAGCCGGTCTGCTTGAGCCATTTTTCGGCCACCGCGCCCTGCACCGCCATGCCACCACCCACCGAGACCTTCAGATTGCCCCAGTTCACCTTGTTGAAGTCCGGGTGGTTGGCCAGGCCGTTGAAGAGCGTGTTGACCGCCGGGAAGCTGTGGAAGGTGTGCTTGGACAGCTCCTTGAGCACGGCCGGCAGATCGCGTGGGTTGGGGATCAGGATGAGCTTGCCGCCCGTGCGCATGGACAGCATCATGCCCACGGTGAAGGCGAAGATGTGATACAGCGGCAGCGCGCACACGCCCGTGGACTGCTGGCCGGCCGGCACCTTCTTCATGACGGGATCGTTCCAGGCCTCGGACTGCAGCACGTTGGAGATCACGTTGCGATGCAGCAGAACGGCGCCCTTGGACACGCCCGTGGTACCGCCGGTGTACTGCAGCACAGCCACGTCGTCGGGCTTGATGTCGGGCTGACGCAGGCTGCCGCGCTCGCCCTGAGCGATGGCGTCGTTGAAGCGCACGGCACCCGGCAGGCTGAAGGGGGGCACCAGCTTCTTGACCTTGCGCACCACGAAATTGACCAGGGCGCCCTTGAGCAGGCCCAGGCGGTCGCCCATGGTGCAGAGCACCACGTGCTTGACCGGCGTGGCGGCGATGCACTTCTCCAGCGTGGCGGCGAAGTTCTCGATGATGACGATGGCCTTGGAGCCCGAGTCCTTGAGCTGATGCTCGAGCTCGCGCGCCGTGTACAGGGGATTGACGTTGACCACCACATACCCGGCGCGCAGGATGGCAGCCACGACCACCGGGTATTGCGGTACGTTGGGCATCATGATGGCCACACGGTCGCCCTGGACCAGACCCAGGCCCTGCAGATAGGCGGCAAAGGCGCGGCTCAGACGGTCGGTCTCGCCGAAGGTGAGCTCCTTGCCCATGAAGCTGTAGGCCGGGCGGTCCGCGTACTTGCGGAAGCTCTCCTCCATCAGCGCCACCAGCGATGGGTAGGGCAGCGGGGGCAGATCGGCGGGTACGCCTTCGGGGTAGCTCTTGAGCCAGATGCGGTCGCTCATGTCTTGTCTCCTGTGTTGTCGGTTCTGACTTTAGCGGAACGAAAAAAGACCGTGCTGGAGAATTCCAGCACGGTCGTGCTTTTTTCCCGTGGCGGGATTATGCCTTGTCAGAACCTGGCCCAGCCGTTTCCGGGGCAGGCCCCGGGGCTATCGGGCAGCAGACCCTCAGCTCTTGAGCGCCGACAGCACCTCGTCCAGCATCTTCTTCGCGTCGCCGAAGAGCATGCGGTTGTTGTCCTTGTAGAACAGGGGGTTGTCCACACCGGCATAACCCGAGGCCATGGAGCGCTTCATGACGATGGAGGTCTTGGCCTTCCAGACCTCCAGCACCGGCATGCCGGCGATGGGGCTGGTCGGGTCGTCCTGGGCGGCCGGGTTGACGATGTCGTTGGCGCCGATGACCATGGCCACGTCGGTGTCCGGGAAGTCTTCGTTGATCTCGTCCATCTCCATCACGATGTCGTAAGGCACCTTGGCCTCGGCCAGCAGCACGTTCATGTGGCCCGGCATGCGGCCGGCCACCGGGTGGATGCCGAAGCGCACGGTGACACCCTTCTCACGCAGGGTCCGGGTGATTTCGTTGACCGTGTGCTGGGCCTGGGCCACCGCCATGCCGTAGCCCGGCACGATGATCACGCTCTTGGCCTCGCGCAGCAGCTCGGCGGTGTCGGCGGCCGTCACCGGCACGACCTCGCCCTGCGGCTCGGCGGCGGCACCCGACTTGGCCGGCGTGCCCGCGCCGGAGCCGAAGCCGCCGGCGATCACGCTGATGAAGTTGCGGTTCATCGCGTTGCACATGATGTAGGACAGGATGGCGCCCGAGGAGCCCACCAGCGCACCGGTCACGATCAGC
Source organism: Burkholderiaceae bacterium (assembly GCA_019746735.1). GTDB lineage: Bacteria > Pseudomonadota > Gammaproteobacteria > Burkholderiales > Burkholderiaceae_C > Hylemonella. The sequence goes on from JAIERT010000123.1 coordinate 4,420, forward strand.
AGGTCGTTGCTCAGCATGAAGCCGGTGGCCGCAGCGGCCCAGCCCGAGTAGCTGTTGAGCATGGACACCACCACCGGCATGTCGGCGCCGCCGATGGCCATGACCATATGGATGCCGAAGAGCAGGGCGATGACCGTCATCACGATCAGCGGCGTCATGCCGGCGGCCACGTCCTTGGCCAGGATGAACTCGCGGCCGAACCAGATCACCACCAGCAGGGCCACCAGGTTGAGCCAGTGGCGCGCGGGCAGCAGCAGGGGCTTGCCGCCGATCTTGCCGTTGAGCTTGCCGAAGGCGATCAGCGAACCCGAGAAGGTCACCGCGCCGATCAGGATGCCGATGTAGATCTCCACCTCGTGGATGATCTTCTCGGCACCCTGGTACTGGATCGAGGTGTCGACGTAGCTGGCGAAACCGACCAGGCAGGCCGCGAGACCCACCAGGCTGTGCATGAGCGCGACCAGCTCGGGCATCTGCGTCATCTTCACGACCTTGGCGGCGTAGAGGCCGATGCCGCCGCCGATGACCAGCGCGATGATGATCCAGGCGATGCCGGCCGGCGCGACGCGCGGGCCGAAGATGGTGGCCAGCACGGCCAGGGCCATGCCGATGATGCCGAAGAGGTTGCCGCGGCGTGAAGTCTCCGGGTTGGACAGGCCACCCAGGCTCAGGATGAAAAGAATGGCGGCGCCGAGATAGGCCACCGTGGCGAGACTTTGGGACATGATCTTGTCTACCTTCTTGTTCTTGTTGTCTTACTTGCGGAACATGGCGAGCATGCGGCGCGTGACGGCGAAGCCGCCGAACATATTGACCGCCGTCAGCACGATGCCGGCGAAGGCCAGCCAGCGGATCAGTTCATCCGGGCGGCCGGCGGTGCCGGCCTCGGGCGGCGCGATCTGCACCAGGGCGCCGATGGCGATGATGCTGGAGATGGCGTTGGTCACGCTCATCAGCGGCGTGTGCAGCGCCGGCGTGACGTTCCAGACCACCATGTAGCCGATGAAGCAGGCCAGCACGAAGACCGTGAAGTGGCCCAGGAAGGCCGCCGGTGCGTAGGCGCCGATGAACCAGAAGGCCAGCGCGGCGACAGCGAAGATGATGGCCAGGGTCTTGGCTGGCAGCGGTGCGCTGCTGCCATGGCCGTGGCCGCCCTTCTTCTCGGCCGCAGGCGCGGCAGCCGGCTTGGGGGCCGGAGCAGCCACCTGCTTGAGCGGCGGGGCCGGCCAGGTGACCGCACCGTCCTTGATGACCGTCAGGCCGCGGATGGCGTCGTCTTCCATGTTGACGTTGGCGACACCGTCCTTGGCCTTGCAGAGCTCTTCCGTCAGGCGCAGCAGGTTGGTGCCGTAGAGCGTGGACGACTGCTTGGCCAGGCGCGAAGCCAGGTCCGTGTAGCCCACGATGGTCACGCCGTGTTTCACCACGGCCTGGCCGGGTTCGGTCAGCTCGCAGTTGCCGCCCTGCTCGGCGGCCATGTCCACGATCACGCTGCCCGGCTTCATGGACTTGACCATGTCGGCGGTGATCAGCTTCGGCGCCGGCTTGCCGGGGATGAGCGCGGTGGTGATGATGATGTCGACTTCCTTGGCCTGCTGCGCGTACATGGCGCGCTGCGCGGCCTGGAAGCCCTCGCTCATGACCTTGGCGTAGCCGCCGCCGCCCGAGCCCTCTTCCTCGTAGTCGACCTTGACGAACTCACCGCCGAGCGACACGACCTGGTCGGCCACTTCGGCACGGGTGTCATTGGCACGCACGATGGCGCCCAGGTTGGCGGCCGTGCCGATGGCCGAGAGACCGGCCACGCCAGCGCCGGCGATGAAGACCTTGGCCGGCGGCACCTTGCCCGCGGCCGTGATCTGGCCGTTGAAGAAGCGGCCGAAGGCGTTGGCCGCCTCGATGACGGCGCGGTAGCCGCTGACGCCGGCCATGGAGGTCAGGGCGTCCATCTTCTGGGCGCGCGAGAGCGTGCGCGGCAGCGCGTCGATGGCCAGCACCGTGGCCTTCTTGGCGGCCAGCTGCTGCATCAGCTCGGGGTTCTGGGCCGGCCAGACAAAGCCGATCAGGGCCCCGCCTTCGCGCATCAGCTTCACTTCGTCGGCGCTCGGCGGACGCACCTTGAAGACGATGTCAGCCGCCGCCCACAGCGCCGCGGCGCCCTGGATGACCTCTGCGCCCGCCGCACGGTAGGCCTCGTCGCTGAAATTGGCGGCCTCGCCGGCGCCGGATTCGACGGCGACCTTGAAGCCGAGCTTGATCAGCTTCTCGACGACATCGGGAACGGTGGCGACGCGTTTTTCGCCCGGGAAAGTCTCCCGGGGCACCCCGATGCGCTGCGCCGGGGCGGCTGTGCCTGCTTGCATGAAAAATCTCCTGGAGTTTTATGAATCGTCACGCAGGCCGGATCCCGGGAGATCGCCCGCACGCGGGCAAGCTTACCCGAGAAATTCATGCCCCCCAGGCATAAGCTCTATAACTATTTCCCGCCCGATCCATAATCCAGGCCTATGAATACCCGTTGGAAACCCAGCGTCACCGTGGCGGCCATCATCGAGCGCGAGGGCCGCTACCTGCTGGTCGAAGAGGAGACGCCCGAGGGGCTCAGGCTCAACAATCCGGCCGGGCACCTGGACCCGGGCGAATCCCCCGCGGCCGGCTGCGCGCGCGAGGCCCTGGAGGAAACCGCCCACCGCTTCACGCCCACCCATCTGGTCGGCGTCTACCTCTCGCGCTTCCAGCGCGAACGGGCCGGTGGCGCCGTCGAGGACATCACCTACCTGCGCTTCGCCTTCGCCGGCGAACTGGGTGAGAAAGTGCCCGGACTCCAGCTCGACACCGGCATCGTGCGCACGCTGTGGATGACGCCCGAGGAGATCCGCGCCAGCGCCGCGCGACATCGCAGCCCCCTGCTGCTGCGCTGCCTCGACGACCATCTGGCCGGCAAGCGCTACCCGCTGGATCTGGTCTACACCGATCCGACGGTGCAGGTCCTGCAACCGGACTGAATCAGCGCGCCAGGTTGTGCAGGGCCTGGCCCGCGCACCAGCGGCCCAGGTTGTCCAGGAACATCGCCGCCACGCGCGCGGCGTTGCCATCCGAATGCCCGGCCGAATGCGGCATGGCGATGACGTTGGGCAGGTCCCAGAGCGGCGAGGCCACGGGCAGGGGCTCGTGCTCGTAGACGTCGAGGAAAGCGCCGCCAAGATGGCCGGCGCGCAGCGCAGCAATCAGATCAGCCTCCACCACCACCTCGCCGCGCGCCACATTGACCAGGCTCGCGCCGCGCGGCAGCGCGGCCAGCGCGCGCGCATCGATCAGGCCGCGCGTCTGCAACGTCAGCGGACAGGCCAGCAGCAGCCAGTCGGCGCGCGGCAGCACGGCGGGCAGATCACCGAAGCCCACGAACTCGATCTCGTCCTTCGGCGGCTTCGCCTGCGTGCGCACCACCACCAGGCGCAGGCCGAGCAGGCGCAGGAAGGCGCCGATGCGCTGGCCAATCGGCCCCCAACCCACGAGCACCGCGGTCTGGCTGCCCAGGTCGCGCGGCAGCGCGCTGCCGATCAGCGGCGCCCAGCGATGCTCGCGCTGAGCGGCCATGAGCTGCGGGAAGCGCCGCGCCAGCGCCAGCAGGCCGGCCAGCGCGGTCTGGGCCACCACCTCGGCGTTCGCCCCCGAGGAGGTGGTCACGCTCACGCCGCGTGCGCGCAGCTCCACATAGATGTCGCGGTCGGCCCCGGCCGAATGGATGTGCACCCAGCGCAGGCCCTGCGAGCGGCGCAGCACCGCGTAACAGGCCTGCAGCCCGGGCGCGAGCTCGTGCTTGGTCGACAGGCCCGTGACGTCCCGCGAGATGAAGGCGAGGTCGATGTCGCTGCGTGCCTCGGCCACGGCCTGTTCGATGTTGACGAGCTCGTGCGCGCGCGCGCCCAGCACCTGCGCAATGGCGGCGCCATGCTGGGCCAGGGCCTGCTGCGAAAGCAGCAGGCGCAAGGGCTGATCGACAACTTCACTCACTCGGCGCGCGCTCCTGACTCCTGCACGATCAGCTTCCACTTCTCGTACTCGCGCTGCGTGAAC
>JAIERT010000227.1 GCA_019746735.1 Burkholderiaceae bacterium
GGTTCGACGTCGTCTTCGGCTGGCTGGCCCAGGGCGCGGCCTGGGTGACTCTGGCGCTGCTGGCCAGCATCCTGATGTCCCTCCTGGTCGGCGCCTGGCCGGCCATCGAGCGCTACGGCCTGGGTTTCCTGACCAGTCCGGTCTGGGACCCGGTGCAGGAGAATTTCGGTGGCCTGGTGATGATCTACGGCACCGTGGCCACCTCCCTCATTGCGCTGTTGATCGCCGTGCCCGTGAGCTTCGGCATCGCCCTCTTTCTCACGGAAATGTGCCCGGCCTGGCTCAAGCGCCCGCTGGGTACGGCCATCGAACTGCTGGCCGCCGTGCCCTCCATCGTCTACGGCATGTGGGGCCTGCTGGTGTTTGGCCCCATCCTCGCCACCTATGTGCAGCAGCCCCTGCAGCGGCTGCTCGATGGCGTGCCCTACCTCGGAGCCCTGGTGTCGGGGCCGCCGGTGGGCATCGGCATTCTTTCGGCCGGCATCATCCTGGCCATCATGATCATTCCCTTCATCGCGGCGGTGATGCGCGATGTGTTTGAAGTCACCCCCCCGCTGCTCAAGGAGTCGGCCTATGGCCTGGGCTCCACGACCTGGGAAGTGGTGTCCAAGGTGGTGCTGCCCTATACTAAGACCGGTGTGGTCGGCGGCATCATGCTGGGCCTGGGCCGTGCCCTGGGCGAGACCATGGCGGTGACCTTCGTCATCGGCAACATGAACCAGCTCGATTCGCTGAGCCTGTTCCAGGCCGCCAACAGCATCACCTCGGCGCTGGCCAACGAATTCGCCGAGGCCTCGACGGGCCTGCACCAGGCCTCGCTGATCTACCTGGGCCTGGTGCTGTTCTTCATCACCTTCGTGGTGCTGTCCCTGTCCAAGCTGCTGCTCCTGCAGCTCAAGAAGAACGAAGGAGCGAAGTCATGAGCAGTGCACTCGACGACGTCCGCCGTGTCGCCTTTGCAAAGCGCAAGCGCGTCAACTTCATGGCGCTGGCGCTCTCGCTGGCGGCCATGGCCTTCGGCCTGTTCTGGCTGTTCTGGATCCTGTGGGAGACGCTGCGTCTGGGCATCGGTGGTCTGGCCTGGGCCACCTTCACCCAGATGACCCCGCCGCCCAACGAAGTGGGCGGCATCGCCAATGCGATCTACGGCTCCTTCCTCATGGTCATGCTGGCGACCCTGGTGGGCACGCCCATCGGCATCCTGGCCGGCATCTACCTGGCCGAGTACGACCCCAAGGGTTGGCTGGCCGAAGTGACGCGCTTCGTCAACGACATCCTGCTGTCGGCGCCTTCGATCGTGATCGGCCTGTTCGTCTACGCGGTCGTCGTGGCGCGTTTCAAGTCCTTCTCCGGCTGGGCTGGCGTGATCGCGCTGGCCCTGATCGTGATTCCCGTGGTGATCCGTACCACCGAGAACATGCTGCATCTGGTGCCCTCGGCCATGCGCGAGGCGGCCTACGCCCTGGGTACGCCCAAGTGGAAGGTCATCACCATGATCACCCTGCGCGCGGCGCTGGCGGGCGTGGTGACGGGCGTGCTGCTGGCCGTGGCCCGTATCGCCGGCGAGACCGCGCCGCTGCTGTTCACGGCGCTCAACAACCAGTTCTGGACCTCCAACCTGAACGACCCGATGGCCAGCCTGCCCGTGACCATCTTCAAGTTCGCCATGAGCCCCTATGAAAACTGGCAGCAGCTGGCCTGGGCCGGCGTGCTGCTGATCACCGTGGCGGTGCTCGGCCTCAACATTCTGGCGCGCGTGCTGACGCGCCACAAAGGCTGACGTTCCGATGTACACCAGCGACTATTCCCAAGCAAGGCAACCCATGGACCCCATCTCCCATCCGGCCGACACGCCCGCCCCGAAGATCTCGGTGCGTGACCTGAACTTCTATTACGGCAAGTTCCACGCGCTCAAGGGGATCAACCTGGACATCCCGGAGAACAAGGTCACGGCCTTCATCGGCCCCTCGGGTTGCGGCAAGTCCACGCTGCTGCGCGTGTTCAACCGCATGTACGAGCTCTATGCCGACCAGCGTGCCGAAGGGCAGGTGCTGCTCGACGGCGAGAACCTGCTGACCAGCAAGCAGGACGTGGCCCTGCTGCGCGCCAAGGTGGGGATGGTGTTCCAGAAGCCCACGCCCTTTCCGATGTCCATCTACGACAACATCGCCTTCGGCATCAAGCTCTTCGAGAGCCTGAGCACCACGGACATGGAGGAGCGCGTCGAATGGGCGCTGCGCAAGGCCGCCCTGTGGAACGAGGTCAAGGACAAGCTCAAGCAGAGCGGCTCCAGCCTCTCGGGCGGTCAGCAGCAGCGCCTGTGCATTGCACGCGGCATCGCGATCAAGCCCGAAGTCATCCTGCTCGACGAGCCCTGCTCGGCGCTGGACCCGATCTCCACGGCCAAGATCGAGGAGCTCATCACCGAACTCAAGACCGACTACACGGTGGTGATCGTGACCCACAATATGCAGCAGGCGGCACGCTGCAGCGACTACACGGCCTATATGTACCTGGGCGATCTGGTGGAGTTCGGCTCCACGGAACAGATGTTCTTCAAGCCCACACGCAAAGAGACAGAAGATTACATCACGGGCCGTTTCGGCTAAGGAGCGAGGACATGCCGGATAAACATCTTTCCACCCAGTTCGACACCGAACTGAGCTCTGTCTCCAGCCGCGTCATGGAGATGGGCGGTCTGGTCGAGGCCCAGGTCCAGCAGGCCGTGCAGGCCCTGGGTCAGTTCAACGCCGAGGTGGCGCGCGGTGTAATCGCCATCGAGAAGCGCGTCAACGACATGGACATCGAGCTCGACCACGAGATCGCTTCCATCATCGGCCGGCGCCAGCCCACGGCACGCGACCTGCGCCTGCTGATGGCGATTGCCAAGGCCGTGGCCAATCTCGAGCGCGCGGGTGATGAGGCCGAGAAGATGGCGCGCATGGTGCTGTCCATCATCCAGAGCGGCGCGCCGCGCACGCTGCCGGCCTCCGAGCTGCGCACGGCGGCCGACCTGGCCGCCGGCCAGCTGCGCAAGGCGCTGGACGCCTTCGCCCGCCTGGACGTGGTGACGGCCGTGGCCATCCTGCGCGAGGACGATCTGATCGACAAGGAGTTCGACAGCTTCGTGCGTGTCCTGATCACCTACATGATGGAAGATGCGCGCACCATCTCCAGCAGCCTGGACCTGCTCTTCCTGGCCAAGGCGATCGAGCGTGTGGGCGACCATGCCAAGAACATCGCCGAGCTGATCATCTACATCGTCAAGGGCGCCGACATCCGCCATGCCTCGATCGAAGAAATCGAGGCGGTGCTGAAATGAAGCAGCCTTCGGTTCTTGTTGTCGAGGACGAGCCGGCGATCGCCGAGCTGATCGCCGTCAACCTGCGCCACAACGGTTTCCGGCCCACGCTGGCCATGGACGGCGACAGCGCGCAGCGCGAGATCGACGCCATGCTGCCCGATCTCGTGCTGCTGGACTGGATGCTGCCCGGTGCCAGCGGCCTGACCCTGGCGCGGCGCTGGCGCAGCGATCCGCGGACCAAGGCCGTGCCCATCATCATGCTGACCGCGCGCGGCGACGAGGCCGACCGTGTGGCGGGCCTCGATGCCGGGGCCGACGACTACATGGCCAAGCCCTTCTCCACCAAGGAGATGCTGGCGCGCATCCGTGCCGTGCTGCGCCGCCGCGTACCCGAGCAAAGCACGGTGACGCTGGAAATCGGCCAGCTCAGGCTGGACACCGCCACGCACCGCGTGAGCTATGCCGAGCAGTCGCTCAAGCTGGGCCCCACCGAATTCAAGCTGCTGCAATACCTGATGAGCCATGCCGAGCGCGTGCACAGCCGCGGCCAGCTGCTCGACAAGGTCTGGGGCGACCACGTCTTCATCGAGGAACGCACGGTGGATGTGCACATCAAGCGCCTGCGCGAAGCCCTGGGCGATGCGGCGGCCATGGTGGAGACCGTGCGCGGCGCCGGCTACCGTCTCTCGGCGCAGGCCCTGAACACTGCCACGCCGGCGCGCGGCTGACGCGCCGTCTTCTTCCCGGCGTTTCCAGACATGCTGCTGCGCATCCTGTCCTTTCTTCTGCTGCAGGGACTCGGGGGGCTGCTCGGTGTCTGGCTGGCGCCGCAGTCGCTTGAGATTCGCGGTGGCCTGGCCGGCATGCTGGCCGCGGGCACCGTCTGGGTGCTGTGGGATTTCACGCGCGGCCTGCGCGTGCTGCAGTGGCTGCGTGACGACGAGCTGTCCGAGGCGCCGCTGCGCCTGGGCCTCTGGGGCACGGTGGCCGAGCGCGTGCGCCGCGCGGCCCGCGTGCGCGAGCAGGCTACGCGCGAAAGCGAACGGCGCCTGCAGGATTTCCTGGCGGCGCTGCAGGCCTCGCCCAACGGGGTGGTGCTGCTCGACGCGAGCGGCCGCATCGAATGGTTCAACCAGACCGCGGCCACGCATCTGGGCCTGGATCCTGCGCGCGACCTGCTGCAGCATCTGGTGAACTTGGTGCGCGATCCGGCCTTCACGGCCTATGTCGCGGCGGGCGACTACCACGGCAGCGTCACCATGCCGGCCCGATCGCACAGCAGCTCACGCCCGGTGCGTATCTCGGTGCAGCTGCACGACTACGGCCAGGGACGGCGCCTGTTGTTGTCACGCGATATCACGATGTTCGAGCAGGCCGAGGCCATGCGGCGCGACTTCGTGGCCAATGTCTCGCACGAGATCCGCACGCCGCTGACCGTGCTCTCGGGCTTCGTCGAGACCCTGCAGACCCTGCCGCTGGACGAGGTCGAGCGCGCACGCTACCTGGACCTCATGGCCCAGCAGGCGGCACGCATGCAGTCGCTGGTCAGTGACCTGCTCACGCTCTCGCGTCTGGAAGGCAGTCCCCTGCCGGGCGCCGGTGAGTGGCTTGCGGTGGCCGGCCTCATGGGGCAGCTGCAGCAGGAGGCACAGTCCCTCTCGACCGTGCTGAACCCACCCATGGCGGGTCCGGCCCAGGTGCTGGATTTCGAGCCGGCGCCGGCGTACGAGCTGGCGGGCACACCGGGCGAGCTGCACAGCGCGCTGTCCAATCTGGTGAGCAATGCCGTGCGTTACACGCCGGCGGGCGGCACGGTGCGTTGCGGCTGGCTGCTGCACGAGGATGGGCGTGGCGAGTTCTGGGTGCAGGACAGCGGGCCGGGCGTTGCGCCCGAGCACATCCCGCGTCTGACCGAGCGTTTCTACCGCGTGGATCGCAGCCGGTCGCGCGACACCGGCGGGACGGGGCTGGGCCTGGCCATCGTCAAGCATGTGGTGCAGCGCCATGGCGCCGAGCTCAAGATCGAGAGCGCTCTGGGCAAGGGCTCGCGTTTCGCCATCGTCTTCCCGGCCAGTCGCCTGCGGCGCCTTGCGCAGCCGGCGGCGCTGGCTGCGGCCTGAAGCTCAGGGCCGCGCTTCCCGCTTCAGCACCTGCCAGATCATGCCCCAGAAGGTGAGGGCGGCGAGCGCCATCGCGGCCGAGCCGGCCATCCAGAAGGCCGCAGGCGTCTGCAGCGCAGGCCAGGATCCCAGGCCCCGGTAGGCCAGCAGATAGCCTCCGTACAGGCCCAGGCCCCAGAGCAGCACCACATAGATCACGAAGGGTGTGAGCGTGATGCGCCAGCAGCGCAGCACGAAGACGCCCAGGGCCTGCAGGCCGTCGAACAGGTGGTACAGCGCGACCCAGAGCAGCAGGGGCACGGCCTGGGCCACGACATCGGCGCTGCTGGCGTAGACGCCCGCCAGCGGCGCGCGGACCAGGACCAGGGTCAGGGCCAGCAGCACGGCGCTGCCGGCCACCAGGCCGAAGCCCACCCCCACCGCATGGCGTGCCCGCGCGGGCTGCCCCGCGCCGAGCCAGTAGCTGGTGCGCGCGCTGCTGGCGATGCCGATGGCCAGCGGCACCATGTAGAGCACGGCGGCCAGGTTGGCGGCGATCTGGTGGGCCGCCGCGGCCGTGGTGCCCAGGCGGGCAATGAAGAGCGCCATGAGCGTGAAGGAGGTCACCTCGACCAGGATGCTCAGCCCGCTGGGCACGCCCAGGCGCAGCAGCGGGCCTAGCACCTTGCCGTCAGGCCGGCCGGGCCATCGCCAGAGGGCATAGGGCGTGTAGAGCGGCCGCGTGCGCAGCAGCCACAGCGCGAGCATGAGCATGCCCAGGTGCACGAGCAGCGTGGCCCAGGCGCAGCCGGGCGCGCCCATCGCGGGCAGGCCCCAGCCACCGAAGGTGAACCAGATCGAGAGCGGCACCTTGATGGCGAGTGAACCCAGCTGCAGCCAGGTGACGAGCTGGGGGTGGCCCAGGCTCTGGTTGAGCGTGCTGTAGAGCCGGAAGGCCAGGGCCGCGGGCAGGGCCAGGGCCAGCACGCCCAGGTAGGCGCGCACCTCGCCGCGCAGGGATTCGGGCACGTCGGCCCAGGCCAGCAGCGGGTCGGGACTGAGCAGGATGGCCATACCCACGGTGACCAGGCCGGCCCAGAGGTAGAAGGACTGGCGGAAGGCGTGGCCCAGGCGCTCGGGCTGGCGCGCGCCATGCAGCTCGGCCCAGGCCGGCAGCAAAGCCTGCAGCACGCCCATGAGGGCCACGTAGACGCTCATGTAGAGCGCGGAGCCGACCGAGAGTGCCGCCAGCGAGGCCTCGGCGTAGCGGCCGGCCACGATGGTGTCGGTCACGCCATACGCCATGGTGGCCAGCTGGCCAGCCAGCACGGTGCCGGCATGGCGCGTGATGGTGCGGAACTCAGCCACGGGCTAGCGGGCGGAAGAGGGTTCGATACGGCGGAACAGCACCAGGCCCTCGTCGCCCGGGCGCGGGTGGTCCAGGCCGGCCTTGCGCTCCCACAGGGCGGGGTTGATGATCTCGGGTGTCTGGCGCAGGATCTCGCGGTCGATCGCGGCCCAGTCGCAGCGCGCGCTGTCGCTCAGCGGCTCCAAACGCAGCTGGCTGTGCGCCTGCAGACCTGCGAGCTGGCCGCGCGAAAGGCCGAACCAGGCCAGGCAGTCCGCGGGCTCGACGATCTCGACCACGCGTTCGACCAGCGGCGCGTAGCTGCGAGCGTGGTTGACGGCCGGCATCCACAGCGTGGTCAGCAGCAGCCAGCACAGGGCTGCGCCGCCGGCCGGCAGCACCATGCTTTTCCAGAGCGCCGCGCGGTGGCGGCCGATGCGCCACTTCACGAGCCAGCCCCAGGCCAGCGTGGCGATCGTCGCGAAGACGAAGGGCAGGATGATGAAGCGCGGCTCGAAGCCGGGCAGCAGCTTGGCGACGTTGGCCGCGGGCTGGGGTGGTGTGCCGGTGAGCATGGCAACCCAGACGACCCAGATCACGACCGCACAGCCCGTGAAGAAGAGCAGGGTGAACCAGTCGATGATGGCCGAGACGCTGCGGTTCATGGTGGGCAGGGCGAAGGCCGCCAGCGTGGCCAGGGCGGGCAGCGCCAGCAGCAGGGCGCGGTCGCCGGCCGGTGTCAGCAGGGTGGCGCCCAGGGTGATCAGGGCGAACCACAGCGGCAGTGAGAGATGGCGGCTGGGCCGCAGGTCGAAGAGCTGGCGGTGCCAGCGCCACAGGGTCCAGAGCACCAGGGGCCAGAGCGGCCAGGTGAACCACAGCAGCAGGCGCGCCAGGCTCTGCCAGGAGCTGCCGCTGCTGGGCAAACCGAGGCGCCAGCGCCAGAGCTCGAGCACCGTGGCCAGCACGGCGATGAAGCCGGTGAGCGCGATCAGCCGCCACAGGCCCTGGCGATGGCGACGCGCCTCCTCCTGCGCCTGGCTGCGGTCGAGCACGTGCGCCAGGATGCCGCCCAGGGCCAGCAGCAGGGCCATCGAGGGGCCGCCCGAGAGCGTGAGCCCGCTCAGACCGATCCCGGCGGAGAGCGCGGGCGTCCAGCGCCGGTAGGGCAGGGCCGCGAAGGCGTAGAAGCTCAGGGCGACGAAACAGAGCTGGGCCACGGCGGGCGTGGTCTCATGCGAGAGCTGGGCCAGCCCCAGGCTGGCGATGAAGGCCAGCAGGCCGCCGTCGGCCATGGCACGCGCGTAGTCCTTGGGCCGGGCCTCGCCGCCGAAGGCAAAGGCCACGGGCTGGGCCTGGGGGCTGCGCGCCAGGTAGTAGATCCCGTACCAGACCGCGATCAGGGCCAGGCCCAACAGGGCGATGAAGGGCAGGCGGGCGGCAAAGCCGGGGTAGACCCAGCTCGGGGCCAGCTGCAGGGCCCAGGCGCCGAGCCAGTAGGGCAGCAGGCCGTCGACGTCGGGTGGCATGCCGCCCAGGGTGGGCGTCAGCCAGGGCGTGCGACCGGCGGCCAGCTCCACCATGTAGCCATAGGCCGTGATGTCGGCGCTGCGCCAGGGCGTGCGGCCGATGAAGCCGGGCAGCACATAGGCCAGGGCAAAGAGCCAGAGCGCGAGGTGCGGCAGGCGGCGTACGGCGCCCTGGGGAACGATGGCGGGACTGGGCTGGTTCACGGCGGCGATGATGCCAGAGA